>PGEI01000119.1 GCA_002894305.1 Comamonadaceae bacterium CD01 | reverse complement strand
GCCGTTCTGAGTATGTTCGCACCGCCAAAAATAGCGTTAACAGGCCCTAATCCTCGCCAAAGGCTGCCACGATCCACTGCAGCTGCCCGCCGTCGATGACCACCGCGTCGAAGCGGCAGGCCGGCGGCGCGCTGCCCCAGCGCATCAGGTAGTGGCGCGCGGCCAGCAGGATGCGCCGGCGCTTGGCCGCGCCGATGCTGGCGGCCGCGCCGCCAAAGCCCGGGCGAGCGCGGCTGCGCACCTCGACGAAGACCAGCGTGGCATCGGGTGCGCGCATGATCAGGTCGATTTCTCCGCCGCCGCGCCCCGGGGTTCGATAATTGCGCTCCAGCAGCTGCAGACCGGCGCCGCGCAGGTGCTGCAGGGCCAGGTCTTCGGCGCTTTGCCCGCGCACGCGGGTGCTGGCCCCGGTGGCGGCCTGCGGTGGCGGCGCTGTCTTCTTGCCCAGGAAAAGGAACCCCATTGATCACCTCTTTTCAGCAGGCATTGGGCGCCGCGCGCGATGCGGCGGCCATGCAGGATTACCCCCAGGGGGCGCTGTACGTCGTGGCCACGCCGATCGGCAATCTGGCCGACATCACGCTGCGCGCCCTGCACGTGCTGCAGCTGGCCGACGCGATTGCCTGCGAGGACACGCGCCACAGCCAGGCGCTGCTGCGCGCCTACGGCATCGACAAGCCGGGCGGCGCCTGGCTGGCCGTGCACCAGCACAACGAGGTCGAGGCCGCACACAAGGTACTTGCCGCGCTGCAGGACGGCCAGCGCGTGGTCTATGTGAGCGACGCGGGAACACCCGGCGTGAGCGACCCGGGCGCACGCCTGGTGGCAGCAGTGCGCGCGGCGGGGCTGCGCTGCATTCCGCTGCCCGGTGCCAGCAGCGTGACCACTGCCGTCAGCGTGGCCGGCTGCGTGGCGCATGACGCGCAGCACGGCGGCTTCGAATTCGTCGGTTTTCTGCCCACGCGAGCTGCAGCGCGGCGCGACGCGCTGCAGCAGCTGGCGCGCCAGCGCGGCTGCCTGGTGCTGCTGGAGGCGCCGCACCGCATCCTGGATCTGGCGCAGCAGCTGCAGGCCTGGGGCGGGCGCCAGGTCACGCTGGCGCGTGAGCTGACCAAGCAGTTCGAGGAGGTTGCCACGCTGCGTTGCGACGCGTTGCACGACTGGCTGCGAGCCGATGTGCGGCGTACGCGCGGCGAGTTCGTCGTGGTGTTGCATCCCGACGCGGCGCCGGCGGATGGCGACGAACGCGCGCATGCCGCAGCCGACACACTGCAGCTGCTGCTGCAGGAACTGCCTTTGAAAACCGCGGTGAAGCTGGCGGCGGAGCTGACCGGCCAGCCGCGCAATGTGCTGTACGAGCAGGCCCTT
Organism: Comamonadaceae bacterium CD01; assembly: GCA_002894305.1. Classification (GTDB taxonomy): domain Bacteria; phylum Pseudomonadota; class Gammaproteobacteria; order Burkholderiales; family Burkholderiaceae_C; genus Comamonas_C; species Comamonas_C faecalis. The sequence goes on along the minus strand of PGEI01000119.1, from coordinate 8,439 downwards.
CAGTGGAAGAAGGCGCAGGGCGGCGCGTCTGATCCAGCGTGATGAACAGATGTGATGTGCAGGTGCGCCGACTGCGTTTTGCAACAAGCCCCGCGCGCGGCGCGACTATGATCGGCGCCCATGCTTGAACCGCGCATCCAGCAGCACTTCGTCGACAGTGCAGACCTCGCCTACCAGTCGGCACAGGTGCTTGGCCCCGCCATCGAATCGGCCGTCCAGGCGCTGGTGGCGGGCATTACCAGTGGTGCCAAGGTGCTGGTCTGCGCGTCGCCCCAGTCGCATGCGCTGGCCGAGCGCTTTGCGCTGCTGTGCGTGACGGGCTTCGAGCGCGAGCGCCCGGCGCTGGCCGCGCTGGCGCTGGGCTCGCACGCCATCTGCGCGCGCCAGATCCATGCGCTGGGCCAGCCCGGCGACGTGCTGCTGGTGGTCAGCGCGCAGCCCGCAAACGAGGCGTTGTGCGACGCGGTGCAGGCGGCGCACGAGCGCGAAATGACCGTGGTGGCGCTGTTGGGCGCGGGCAGCGATGCCTTGCTGGCGCAGCTGCGCGAGACCGACGTGCCGATCTGCGTGGCGCACGAGCGTGCGGCGCGCGTGCATGAGATCCACACCATCGTCGTGCACTGCCTGTGCGATGGCGTGGATCTGCAATTGCTTGGTGAACAGGAGAATTTTCAATGAGATTGCAACCCTTGCGCGCCACCTGCGCGGTGCTGGCCGGCGCCAGTCTGATGCTGGCGCTTAGCGCGTGCGCGCCGCTGGTCGTCGGCGGCGGCGCCGTCGTCGGCACCCTGGTGGCGGTGGACCGGCGCACAGCCGGCGCGCAACTGGACGACGAGAACATCCAACTGCGCGCGGCCAGCCGCATTCGCGAGGCGCTGGGCGACAAGGCCCATGTCAACGTGACCAGCTACAACCGCCAGGTGCTGCTGACCGGCGAGGTGCCGGCGCTGGCCGACATCGACCGCGCGCAGCAGGCGGCGGCGACGGTGGAGAACGTGCGCGGCCTGATCAACGAGCTGGCGGTGATGCCGGCGTCGTCGCTGGGGACGCGCTCGAACGACACCTACATCACCGGCAAGGTGCGCGCCAGCCTGGTCGATGCCCAGGATCTGAGCGCCACCGCGTTCAAGGTCACGACCGAGCGCGGTGTGGTCTACCTGATGGGGCGCGTGACCCAACGCGAGGCGCAGCGCGCCAGCGACATTGCCCGCGGTGTGAGCGGGGTGCGCAAGGTGGTGCGCATGTTCGAGACCATCTCCGAGAGCGAAGTGCCCCGTGCGGGGCAGCAGCCTAACAAGGACAATTGATGCAGGTGCGTCTTCAGCCTTGCTCGCGCTGCGCCAGCCGCGCGATCAGGCTGGAGGTGTCCCAGCGCCCGCCGCCCATGCGCTGCACCTCGGCGTAGAACTGGTCGACCAGCGCGGTGACGGGCAGCAGCGCGCCGTTGCGCTGCGCCTCTTGCAGCACCAGGCCCAGATCCTTGCGCATCCAGTCCACGGCAAAGCCGAAGTCGAAGCGCCCCTCGGCCATGGTCTTGCCGCGGTTGTCCATCTGCCAGCTCTGCGCCGCGCCCTTGCCGATGACGTCGAGCACCAGCGGCATGTCCAGTCCCGCCTGCTGGCCGAACGCCACCGCCTCCGACAGACCTTGCACCAGGCCGGCGATGCAGACCTGGTTGACCATCTTGGCCAGCTGGCCGCTGCCGCTGGCGCCGATCAGCGTGCAGGCGCGCGCGAAGGCCATAGCCACGGGACGCATTGCCTCGAAGTGCGTGCTCTCGCCGCCGCACATCACGGTGAGCTGACCGTTCTGCGCGCCTGACTGGCCGCCCGAGACCGGCGCGTCGACGAAGCCCACGCCCTGCTGCGCGGCCACGGCGGCCAGCTCGCGCGCCACCTGGGCCGACGCGGTCGTGTGGTCGACGAACAGCGCGCCGGCGGCCATGCCGGCCAGCGCGCCGTGCTCGCCCAGCACCACGCTGCGCAGGTCATCGTCGTTGCCCACGCAGCAAAAGACGATGTCGGCGCCCTGGACCGCTTCGCGCGGCGTGGCACCGCTGCGCCCGCCGAACTCGGCGCACCAGGCGCCGGCCTTGGCGGCAGTGCGGTTGTAGACGCTGACCTGGTGGCCGGCGGCGGCCAGGTGGCCGGCCATCGGGTAGCCCATCACGCCCAGGCCGAGAAAGGCGATCTTGCGTGCGGGGGCGCTCTCGTAGCTGCGGGGGGTGATGCTGGTGGTCATGGTGGTATCCAGTGCAAAAAGGTTCAAACGATGGCGAAATCCTCGGTGCCGGCGGCCAGGTCGCTGGAGCGGCTGCGCTGGCTGCCCAGCTTGATCTGCAGGCGCAGGTCGTTGACCGAGTCGGCGTTGCGCAGCGCGTCCTCGTAGGTGATCTGGTGGGCCTCGTACAGGTCGAACAGCGCCTGGTCGAAGGTCTGCATGCCCAGCTCCCGGCTTTTCTTCATGACCTCCTTGATCTCGGCGACCTCGCCCTTGAAGACCAGGTCGGCGATCAGCGGGGAGTTGATCATCACCTCGACCGCGGCGGTGCGGCCCTTGCCGTCCTGGCGCGGCAGCAGGCGCTGCGAGACCATGGCGCGCAGGTTCAGCGACAAGTCCATCAGGAGCTGCGCACGCCGCTCCTCGGGGAAGAAGTTGATGACCCGGTCGAGTGCCTGGTTGGCGCTGTTGGCGTGCAGCGTGGCCAGGCACAGGTGGCCGGTCTCGGCAAAGGCCACGGCGTGCTCCATGGTCTCGCGGTCGCGGATCTCGCCCATCAGGATCACGTCGGGCGCCTGGCGCAGCGTGTTCTTGAGCGCCGCCTCCCAGCTGTCGGTATCGAGCCCGACCTCGCGCTGCGTGATCACGCAGTTCTTGTGCGCGTGTACGAACTCGATCGGATCCTCGACAGTGATGATGTGGCCGAACGAGTTCTCGTTGCGCCAGTCGACCATGGCGGCCAGCGTGGTCGACTTGCCCGAGCCGGTGGCGCCCACCAGCACGCACAGGCCGCGCTTGGTCATGGCCAGCTCCTTCAGGATCGGCGGCATGCCCAGGCCGTCGATGGTCGGCAGCGTCAGCGGAATGGTGCGCAGCACCATGCCGACGCGCCCCATCTGGATGAAGGCGTTGACGCGAAAGCGCCCGATGCCTGCGGGCGAGATGGCGAAGTTGCATTCCTTGGTGCGCTCGAACTCGGCGATCTGGCGGTCGCTCATGATCGAGCGCGCCAGCGTCAGCGTGTGCCCGGGGGTGAGCGGCTGGGGCGAGACCTTGGTGATCTTGCCGTCGACCTTGATCGCCGGCGGGAATTCGGCGGTGATGAACAGGTCGCTGCCGCCGCGGCTGACCATCAGCTTGAGCAGGTCGTTGATGAATTTGCTGGCCTGGTCGCGTTCCATTGTCAGTCCTCCCGGGTTGATGCGCTGGCGCACGCACGTATCGAGCTCATTGTCGCTGCTCGCTCAGCCGCGCCCCGATGACGCGCAGGCGCTGCGAGAGCTTGCGCGCCAGCAGCGTCACGACGCTGGCGGCCAGCATCGGGTCGCGGTCCATCATGTCGTCCATGGCCTCGGCGCTGAGCACCGCGATCTCGCAGTCGCTCAGCGTAGTGCAGGCCGAGAAGCGGATGCCGCTGTCGATCAGCGACATTTCGCCCAGGATGTCGCCGGGCTGCGTCAGCGCCAGGCGCTGCTGCTCGCCGCCGGCGTGCTGGCGTTCGATCGCCAGCGTGCCGTCGAGCACGACGGCCATGAAGTTGCCGTATTCGTCCTGGCGGATCACCTCGCGCCCGGCGGGCACATGGGCAAACAGGCAAAACCGCGCCAGTCGCTCGATTGCCTCGCTGCCCAGCACCGCCATGGTCGCGTCCTGCGCCCACAGCTGCGCCAGGCGCCGCCCGCCCTGGCGGCGCGACAGCTTCGAGGCGCCCACCTCCACGGCGCGCGCCTCCCAGGGCACGAGCCGGGCAGCGTCCACGCCCTGGCCGGCGAAGGCCGTGGTGAAGAAGGTGGTGTCCTGCGCGCTGGGCGCGGCGCTGCGCGCGGCGGGCCTGAGCAGGCCGAGAATGCCTTTCATCGCGGCTCCATCGAAGGCGTCATCCTGGGAAATTCTCCGGGATCTTGGCCTTGCTGCGCGCCTCGGCCGCGCTGATCACGTTGCTGCGCACCAGGTTGGTGAGGTTCTGGTCCAGTGTCTGCATGCCCACGTTGTTGCTGGTCTGGATGGTGGAGTACATCTGCGCCACCTTGGCTTCGCGGATCAGGTTGCGAATGGCGCTGGTGCCCAGCATGATTTCGTGCGCCGCCACGCGCCCGCTGCCGTCCTTGAGTTTGCACAGCGTCTGCGAGATGACGGCCTGCAGCGACTCCGACAGCATGGCGCGCACCATCTCCTTTTCCTCGGCCGGGAAGACGTCGATGATGCGGTCGATGGTCTTGGCGGCGCTGCTGGTGTGCAGCGTGCCGAACACCAGGTGGCCGGTTTCGGCGGCGGTCATCGCCAGGCGGATGGTCTCCAGGTCGCGCAGCTCGCCCACCAGGATGGCGTCCGGGTCTTCGCGCAGCGCCGAGCGCAGCGCGGCAGAGAACGACAGCGTCATCGGCCCGACCTCGCGCTGGTTGATCAGGCACTTCTTCGACTCGTGCACGAACTCGATCGGGTCTTCGATGGTCAGGATGTGGCCGTACTCGCTCTCATTCAAGTGGTTGACCATGCCGGCGAGCGTGGTCGACTTGCCCGAGCCGGTGGGGCCGGTGACCAGCACCAGTCCGCGGGGTTTCAGCGCCAGATCGGCAAAAATCTTGGGCGCGTTGAGCTGCTCCAGCGTCAAAATCTTGCTCGGAATCGTGCGGAACACCGCTGCCGCGCCCCGGTTCTGGTTGAAGGCGTTGACGCGAAAGCGCGCCAGCCCGTCGATCTCGAACGAGAAGTCGACCTCCAGGTACTCTTCATAGGCCTTGCGCTGCGCGTCGCTCATGATGTCGTACACCATGGCATGCACCGTCTTGTGGTCGAGCGCCGGCACGTTGATGCGGCGCACGTCACCGTGGACGCGGATCATCGGCGGCAGGCCCGACGACAGGTGCAGGTCGGAGGCCTTGTTCTTGACGCTGAACGCCAGCAGCTGGGTGATGTCCACGAAGCAGTCCCTTGAAGTGATTTTTCAAACCCGAACCGGCCCTGGGCGCGCCAGTGGGCCGGGGTTCTACATTTGGTAAAGATTATGACCACGATTGCCAGCCAGCTCCAGCAAGTCAACGCCCGCATTGCCGCCGCCTGCGCACAGGCCGGGCGCAGTGCGGACAGCGTCGCGCTGCTGGCCGTCTCCAAGACCTTTGGCGCCGACGCGGTGCTGCAGGCCGCGCAGGCCGGCCAGCGGGCGTTTGGCGAGAACTACATCCAGGAGGCGGCCGACAAGATGGCGCAGCTGCGCGCGCTGGCGCCCGCGCTGGCCGCGCAGCTGCAGTGGCACTGCATCGGCCCGATCCAGAGCAACAAGACGCGGCTGGTGGCCGCGCACTTTGACTGGGTGCACACGGTGGACCGGCTCAAGACGGCGCAGCGCCTGTCGGACCAGCGCCCGGACGGCCTGGCGCCGCTGCAGCTGTGCATCCAGGTCAACGTGGACGGCGGCGCCACCAAGTCGGGCGTGGCGCCCGGCGACGCGCTGGCGCTGGTGCAGGCCATCGCCGGCCTGCCGCGGCTGCAGTTGCGCGGGGTGATGAGCATTCCCGACCCGGTCGAGGGCTTTGACGCGCAGGTGGCGCTGCACCGGCGCGTGCGCGCGGTCTTCGACGCGGTGGCCGCCAGTGGCCTGCCCGGGCTGCAGCGCTGGGATACGGTGTCGCTTGGCATGACGGCCGACCTGGAGGCGGCAGTGGCCGCGGGCAGCACGCTGGTGCGCGTGGGATCGGGCATCTTCGGGGCGCGCAGCTACCCGGCTGCGTGACCGGGCGCGGGCGGCTGCGGGGCCGCATCGGCAAGTCCCAGCATGCGGCAGGCCAGCGCCGTCAGCTCGGCCTCCATCGCCTCGGGTGACAGGCGCCCGTCGGGGCGGTACCACTGGTAGAGAAACCCGGGAATGCTGCACGCGGCCTGCGCCGCGATGCGTGCCTCGCCGCCCCGAAACCAGCCCTCGCCGCGTCCCTGCTCCAGCAGTGTGCACAGGCGCTCGTAGAAGTGATTGGCCAACTGCTTTTGCGCGGCAACGAACTGCGGCCGGTAGACCTGCGGCTCGCGGTAGGGAAAGAACGCCGCCGGGTAGTGGGCGATGGTGGCGTGGATCAGCTGGCGCAGGCCCGCGTGCACCTTCTCGCGCGCACTGCGCCGGTCGCCGTCTTCAAAATCCATCGCCGTGAAACATGCGACGGCCGGGCGCCAGGACAGCATCTCGAAGATTTCTTGCTTGTTGCGAAAGTAGTAGTAGACGTAGGGCTTGGTCACGCCCAGTTGCTGCGCGATCTGCTCCATCGTCGTGCGGTCATAGCCCTGGGTGGCGAACAGCGCTGTCGCCGCTTCCAGGATGGCCTCGCGCTTGGCGTCGCTGGAGGCGCTGCCCGCCAGTTCGGCGCGCTGGCGCCCGCGTCCGCGTCCGCGGGCGGCTTGCTGTGCTTCTGTCACCTTGGTTATACCCATGGGTAGAATTATCCCGCCTCCAGGCTTAAGCTGGGGAAAATCTTCCACAGGAGACGCCTTGATGACATCCCCGCTGCCCTTGCACGAACATCTGCGCCGCCATGCGCGCACCCGCCCCGACGCCGCCGCCTTGGTCTGGTACGGCCGCAGCTTCACCTGGTTCGAGCTGGACGCGATGAGCGACGCCTTCGCCGCGCGCCTGCAGGCGCTGGGCGTGGCGCCGGGCGATCCGGTGGTGCTGTTCCTGAACAACTGCCCGCAGTACCTGGTGGCGCACTACGGCATCCAGAAGGCCGGCGCCATCGTCTGCCCCAGCGGCCCGCTGAACAAGGCGCACGAGCTGGGCTACCAAGTGGGCGACCTGAAGGCGCGCGTCATCGTTGCCGCCAGCGACCTGCTGCCGGTGGTGGCCCAGGTGCGCGGGGAGGGCAGCACGCTGGCCCACGTGTTTGCGGTGCACTACGCCGACTGGCTGCCCCGGGAGCCCGCGCTGCAGCTGCCCGCCGAGCTGCAGGCCGCACGGGGCGCCGCGCGCGCGCAGCCGATGGATGGCGAGGATTTCGAGGCCGTGGCGCTGTCCGGCGCCCGGCCCGCGCCGGTGGCGCTGGCGCTGGACGACGTGGCGCTGATGACCTACACCAGCGGCACCACCGGCCTGCCCAAGGGCGCGATGCTGAGTTACGGCAACGCGCTGTTCAAGACCGAGGCAACCACCGCCTCGGCCGGGGTGCAGGCGGACAGCGTTGCGTTGTCGGTCGCGCCGCTCTACCACATAGCCGGCATGCTGATGGGCGTGAACGTGCCGGTCTACGCCGGCGCCACGCAGGTGCTGCTGTTTCGCTTCGACCCGGTCGCGGTGCTGCAGGCCATCGACCGCTACCGCGTCACGCACTGGTACTCGATCGCGCCGATGAACGCCGCCTGCATGCAGGTGCCCGAGCCCGGGCGCTTCGACCTCACCAGCCTGCAACGCAACCCGGTGACCAGCTTCGGCATCACGCTGACCGAGCCGCTGGCGCAGCAATGGCAGGCCTTCACCCAGGGGCCGTGCGTGAGCTACGAGGCCGCCTACGGCCTGTCGGAGACGCACACCATGGACACCGGCATGCCACATGACGCCATCCGCTGGGGCACGCAGGGCAAGCCGCTGCCGGGCGTGAGCATCCGCATCATCGACCCGGCCACCGGCGCCGAGCTGCCGGTGGGCGAGATGGGCGAGATCACTGTGCGCTCGCCAGGCAACTTCCAGGGCTACTGGAACAGGCCCGAGGCCACGGCCGCCACGCTGCAGGGCGGCTGGGTGCACACCGGCGACATGGGCAAGGTGGACGCCGAGGGCTACCTGACGTTTTCCGGCCGCTTCAAGGAAATGATCAAGGTCTCGGGCTACAGCGTGTTCCCCGAGGAGGTCGAGACCATCCTGATCCGGCACCCGGCCGTGGCCCAGGCCGCCGTCATCGCCGAGCCCGACGCCGACAAGGGCGAGGTGGTCAAGGCCTTCATCGTGCGCCGCCCGGGCCAGGCGCTGGACGAGGCCGCGCTGATCGCCTGGGCGCGCGAGAACATGGCGACCTACAAGGCGCCGCGCCAGGTGCGCTTCATCGACGCGCTGCCGGTGACCGGCGCGGGCAAGGTGCTGCGGCGCCTGCTCAAAGACTCTTGAAACCATAGCTGTCAGCGCAGGCAGTGCCTGGGTTTGAAGCGTATTTCGCTGTAAGAGCGTGTTTACGATCTCTGTTTGATCATTCTTCCCAGTCATACCGGCGAAAGAACGTCACCCCGGACTCTGATCCGGGGCCGGTA
>PGEI01000118.1 GCA_002894305.1 Comamonadaceae bacterium CD01 | reverse complement strand
GCAAGCGAAGCCGACAAAGTAACCGTTTGATTTAAAAATGGAATGAGACCGATCCACCCCTTCCAACCCACCAACACACACGACGCAAACCCCAAGGAGACCCACCATGCAATGGAACCATGAACACCTGGAAATTCAGCGCACCCTCAAGCGCTACATCGACGACCACATCGCCCCGCACGTGGACGAGTGGGAGAAGGCCGGCATCTTCCCCGCGCACCAGGTCTTCAAGGGCCTGGGCGACCTGGGGCTGCTGGGTCTGACCAAGCCGGTGGAATTTGGCGGCGCCGGGCTGGACTATTCCTACGGCGTGGCCATGGCAGAGATGCTGCACCACATCGGCTGCGGCGGCATCCCGATGGCCATTGGCGTGCAGACCGACATGTGCACGCCGGCGCTGGCGCGCTTTGGCAGCGACGCGCTGCGCCATGAATTCCTGGCGCCGGCGATTGCCGGCGACATGGTCGGCTGCATCGGCGTGTCCGAGCCGGGCTCGGGCAGCGACGTGTCGTCGGTGCGCACCACGGCCAAGAAGGACGGCGACGACTACGTGATCAACGGCGAGAAGATGTGGATCACCAACAGCCTGCAGGCCGACTGGATGTGCATGCTGGCCAACACCAGCGAGCCCGTGGGCGGCAACACGCACCACAACAAGAGCCTGATCATGGTGCGCCTGCGCGAGAACGGAAAGCTTGTGCCCGGCATCACCGCGCACAAGATCGAGAAGATCGGCATGCATTCGAGCGACACCGGCCACCTGTTCTTCGACAACGTGCGCGTGCCCCGGCGCAACCTGATCGGCGAGGAAGGCAAGGGCTTCGTCTACCAGATGCAGCAATTCCAGGAAGAGCGCCTGTGGGCTGCCGCGTCCAACGCGGGCGGCCTGCGCCAGCTGATCGACCTGACCATCGAATACGCGCAGCAGCGCGCCATGTTCGGCCAGCGCCTGGCCGACATGCAGTGGTTCCAGTTCAAGATGGGCGAGCTGGCCACCGAGGTCGAGGCGCTGCGCTGCATGCTGTACCGCGCCTGCGAGGAATACGTCGGCGGCAAGAACGTGCTGGAGCTGGCCACCATGTGCAAGCTCAAGTCAGGCCGCACCAGCCGCCTGGTGGCTGACACCTGCCTGCAGTTCTGGGGCGGCATGGGCTTTACCTGGGACAACCGCATCTCGCGCGCCTACCGCGACGGCCGTCTGGGCTCCATCGGCGGCGGCGCCGACGAGGTGATGCTGGGCATCCTGGCCAAGACCATGGGCATTGCCAAGAAAGCGCGGGACTGACGCGCATGCACTGCCCCTCGATCCCGCCGCAAAGGCACGACACATGAAAAAAATCCTGATTGCGAATCGCGGGGAGATCGCGCGCCGCGTCATCCGCACCGCCCACGCCATGGGCATCCAGACCGTGGCGGTGTACTCCGACCCCGACGCCGGCGCGCTGCACGTGCGCGAGGCCACCACCGCCTGCGCGCTGGGCGGCCAGACCTCGGCAGAGAGCTATCTGCGCGCAGACAAGCTGCTGCAGGCAGCGCGCGACAGCGGCGCCGACGCAGTCCACCCCGGCTACGGCTTCCTTAGCGAGAACGCCGACTTCGCCGAGGCGGTGCAGCAGGCGGGCCTGACCTGGATCGGCCCGCCGCCGCCGGCGATCCGCGCGCTGGGCGACAAGGCCGGCGCCAAGGCACTGGCGCGCCAGGCTGGCGTGCCCTGCCTGCCCGGCTACGACGGCGACGCGCAGGACGAGGCGCTGCTGGCCGCGCAGGCGCAGCAGGTCGGCTACCCGGTGATGGTCAAGGCCGTGGCCGGCGGCGGCGGGCGCGGCATGCGGCTGGTGGCCGACGCCAAGGACTTTGCCGCCGCGCTGGCCAGCGCCCGCTCCGAGGCGCAGGCCGCCTTCGGCAGCGACCGCGTGCTGCTCGAACGCGCGCTGCTCGCGCCGCGCCACGTCGAGGTACAGGTGTTTGCCGACGCGCACGGCCGCTGCATCCATCTGGGCGAGCGCGACTGCTCGGTACAGAGGCGCAACCAGAAGATCATTGAGGAGGCGCCCAGCCCGGCGGTGGACGCCGCGCTGCGCAACCACATGGGCGCCTGCGCGGTGCAGCTGGCGCAGGCTGCCGGCTACGTGGGCGCGGGCACGGTGGAGTTTCTGGTGCAGGACGGCGCGTTCTACCTGATGGAGATGAATACCCGCCTGCAGGTCGAGCATCCGGTGACGGAAGCCATCACCGGCCTGGACCTGGTCGAATGGCAGATCCGCGTGGCGCGCGGCGAGCCTTTGCCGCTGGCGCAGGATCAGGTGCAGTTCTCGGGCCACGCCATCGAGGTGCGCCTGTGCGCCGAGGATGAGCAGTTCACCCCCTGCACCGGCGCCATCCAGCACTGGCACGCGCCGCCCCACGCCAGCTTTTCCAACGCGCCGGCTGCGCAGGGCAACGCGGGCCCGGTGCTGCGCATCGACCACGCCATTGCTCAAGGGCTCACCGTCTCGCCCTACTACGACTCGATGCTGGGCAAGCTCATCGTGCATGCGGACAGCCGCGATGCAGCGATCGACGCACTGATCCTCGCGCTGCGCCAGACCCAGGTGCTGGGCCTGCCGACCAACCGCGCCTTCCTGGCCGCCTGCCTGGACATCGAGGCCTTCCGCCAGGGCCAGGCGCTGGTGCCCTTCCTGCAGACTGCGGCCGCACCGCTGCGCCAGCAACTGGCCGCGAGCGAAGCCGCTGCACTGCTGCCCGCCGCACTGGCCACGCAACTGCCAGCCAGCCCCCCCGATGCAACGCCCGACGGCGCCCTGCCCTGCACGCTGGAGCGCCCGCTGCGCATGGCCCACCGCAGCCAGGCCCACGACTGGGGCATGGCGCTGCAGCCGGGCCGGCGCATACAGGTGCGCGCGCGCAGTGCCGACGCCGGCACGCCGCAGCCACCGACGCAATGGCAGTGGCAGCCCGCCATGCATGCGCACGAGCGCCTGCGCCTGCACTGCGGCGGGCAGGAGCTTGCGGTAAGCGCGGTGCGCACCGCCAGCGACGAATGGCATGTGCAGACCAGCGCCGGCGACGAGCTGTGGCTGCGCGACCGCAGCATGGCCGGCGCCGACAGCGACGCCGGTGCAGCCGGCGCCGCCGAACTGCGCGCGCCCTTCAACGGCCGGGTGATCCGCATCGGCGCGGGCGCCGGCGACGCGCTGGGCCCGGACGACGCCGCAGTCGTCATCGACTCGATGAAGCTGGAGCACGTGCTCAGCACCAGCGGCGCAGTCACCGTCGTCGAGGTGCTGGTCGAGGCCGAGCAGCAGGTCACGCGCGGGCAGCTGCTGATGCGCTTTGCACCGGCCGAGCCGTGACGATTACCACAAGGAATTCCCCCATGTCTTCACCAGACCTGATCGAAACACTGGACGGCGGCGTGCTGCGCCTGACCATCGACCGACCCGAGCGGCGCAACGCGATGAGCACCGCCGTCGTCGAAGGCCTGACGCGCGCGATCACCGAAGCCGGCCAGGGCGGCGCGGTGCGCGCCATCGTCATCACCGGCAACGGCGAGCAGGCGTTCTGCTCCGGCGCCGACCTGCAGAGCGGCCAGTCCTTCCAGTTCGACTATTCCCGCCCACAGCTGGGATTTGCCAACCTGCTGCGCGCCGCGCACGCCAGCCACGTGCCGCTGATCGCGCGCGTCAACGGCGCCTGCATGGCCGGCGGCATGGGGCTCTTGGCCATGTGCGACATGGCGGTGGCCGCGCCGCACGCGCAGTTCGGCCTGCCCGAGGTGCGCGTCGGCGTATTCCCGGCGCAGGTGCTGGCGGTACTGCAGTCTTTGATTCCGCCGCGCGTGCTCAACCAGATGTGCTTGACCGGCCGCCCCATTGGTGCCGAGCAGGCGCTGGCGCTGGGCCTCATCAACGCCATCGACGCGAGCGACGCGGCGCTCGATGCGCTGCTGGCCGACCTGCTGGCCGTCTCGGGCGTGGCGCAGCGCCGCGGCCTGTACACACTCAAGACCGCGCGGAGCATGCCGTTCGAGCAGGCCATGGCCTTCACCGAAAGCCAGATCGCGCTGTTCGCCCAGACCGAGGACGCGCGCGAGGGCCAGGCGGCCTTCCGCGAGAAACGCAAGCCCGTATGGACCGGGCGCTGAACCAGGAGCACACATGACACAACGCAGCAGACACCACCCTGATCGTGTCGTCATTGGCGGCGCCTCGGGTTTCTGGGGCGACAGCAGCGTCGGCCCGGCGCAGCTGATGCGCACCGGGCGGCTGGACTACCTGGCCTTCGATTACCTGGCCGAGCTGACCATGTCCATCCTGGCCGGCGCGCGGCTGAAGAACCCGCAGGCCGGCTACGCCACGGACTTCGTCACCGTAGCGCTGCGCCAGGTGTTGCGGGACGCCGTGGAGCAGGGCGTGCGCATCGTCGCCAACGCGGGCGGCGTCAACCCGGCCGGCTGCGCCGAGGCAGTGCGTGCGCTGGCGCGCGAGCTGGGTGTCAGCGTCAAGGTGGCCGAGGTGCACGGCGACGACTTCATGCCGCAATGGGCGGCGTACCGCGACGGCGCCGCGCCACTGGACATGCAGACCGGCCAACCGCTGCCCGCGCGCCTGACCACCGCCAACGCCTACCTGGGCGCGCTGCCCGTCAAAGCGGCGCTGGACGCGGGCGCCGACATCGTCGTCACCGGCCGCTGCGTGGACAGCGCGCTCACGCTGGGCGTGCTGATGCACGAATTCGGCTGGGACGCGGGCGACTGGAACCGCCTGGCCGGAGGGAGCCTCGCCGGCCACATCATCGAATGCGGCTGCCAGGCCACCGGCGGCCTGTTCACCGACTGGCGGGAGGTACCCGACTGGCCGCACATCGGCTACCCCATCATCGAGTGCGCGGCCGACGGCAGCTTCGAGGTCACCAAGCCCGAGGGCACGGGCGGGCTGGTCAGCGTGCCGGTGGTCAGCGAGCAGCTGGTCTATGAGATCGGCGACCCGCAGAACTACCTGCTGCCCGACGTGACCTGCGACTTCACCCAGGTGCAGATCGAGCCGGCCGGCGCCCACCGGGTGCGCGTGCACGGCGCGCTGGGCCGTCCGCCTTCCGATCAATACAAGGTGTCGGCCACCTTCGTCGATGGCTGGCGCACCCAGGCGCAGCTGACCATCGTCGGCTTCGACGCCGCGGCCAAGGCCGAACGCACCGCCGACGCCATCCTGGTGCGCGTGCGCGAGCTGCTGGCCCAACAAGGGCTGCAGGACTTCAGCGCCACGCACAGCCAGGTGGTCGGCGCGGCGCAGTGCCTGGGCCCACACCGCGCGCCGCCCGACCTGTTCGAGGCGCAGATGCGCCTGGCGGTGCGCCACCCGCAAAAAGAGGCGCTGGCGCTGTTCGTGCGCGAGATCGCCGCGGCCGGTACCTCCTGGTCGCCCGGCACCACCGGGGGCGGGGGCGGGCGCTCCAGCGTCAGCCCCAACCTGCGCCACTGCGGCTTTCTGATTCCCAAGGCGCTGATCGCGCCCCAGGTGTGGATGGACGGCCAGGCCGTGGCGCTGCCGCTGGCCTGCCGTGCCGACGGCGCCAGCCCGGCGCCGGCCATCGCCGCGCAGCCGGTGCAAGAGCCCCAGGCGGACTGGGTCAGCGTGCCGCTGATCGCGCTGGCGCACGCGCGCAGCGGCGACAAGGGCAACCACTCCAACATCGGCGTGATTGCCCGCCGGCGCGCAGACCTGCCGCTGCTGCGCGCCCAGCTGACGCCCGAGGCGCTGCGCCAGTACCTGGCCCACCTGGTCAAGGGGCGCGTGACGCGCTACGAGCTGCCCGGCATCGCCGCGCTGAACTTTCTGTGCGAGGACGCGCTGGACGGCGGCGGCATGAGCTCGCTGCGCAACGACCCGCTGGGCAAGGGCATGGGCCAGATCGTGCTGACCCTGCCGGTGCGCGTGCCGCCCGGCCATCCGGCCACGCAAGCGCAGCACTGAATACGACAAAGACATCGACGACACCCGGAGACAAGCCGCATGACCACCACCGACGCACCGCGCCACATCATCCGCCGCACCACGCTGGGCGACATTCCCACGCGCAGCGCCCGCCGGCGCCCGCAATCCATCGCGCTGTGGGACGGCGACGAATCGCTGACCTACGCCGCGCTCGAAGCCCAGGCCAACCAGCTGGCGCACCACCTGCTGGCCAGCGGCCTGCAGCCCGGCGCCAAGGTGGCCATGCTGGCCAGCAACTCGATCGAGATGGTCGTCGCCACCTTCGGCATCTTCAAGGCCGGAATGGTCTGGGTGCCGGTCAACCACATGCTCGGCGGCGCCGACGTGCGCTACGTCATCGAGCACGCCGAGGCCGCCATGGTGCTGGCCGACCACGAGCTGCTGCAGCGCCCCGACCTCGCGCCCACCGTGCAGGAACTGGGCCTGCCGGTGCTGGTGCTCTCGCCCGGGCGCACGTCCGGCGCCACCACCCCGCTGCTGCAGGCACTGCAAGGCCAGCCCGCTACGCCGCCGGGCATTGCCATCGATGACGACGACCTGGTGCTGCTGATGTACACCAGCGGCACCACCGGCAAGCAGAAAGGTGTGATGCACAGCCATGCGTCGGTGCACAGCGCCCTGCTCTCCAACGCCGCCGAAGGCAAGATGGACATCCACATGGTCGCCACACTGGGGCTGCCGCTGTTTCACTGCGCGCAGTTCTCCGGCCTGGGCGCCGGGCTGATCGCAGGCTCCAGCATGGTGCTGTTTCGCGCGTTCGACCCGCATGTCTACCTGGACGCCGTCGAGCGCCGGCGCATCACCCAGCTCACCGGCCTGCCGCTGATGTATGCCGCGCTGCTGCAGGTGCAGACGCAGCAGCCGCGCGACCTGTCGAGCCTGCAGATGTGCACCTACGGCATGGCGCCGATGCCGCGCCCGCTGCTGGAGAAGCTCACCGCGCATTTCTGCCCCTCGTTTGCGCTGGGCAGCGGCCAGACCGAGGCGTTCCCGATCACGGTGCGCTTTCGCCCCGAGCAGCAGCTGCAGCGCTTTGGCAGCTACTGGGGCACCTCGACCATGGCCAACGACACCGCCATCATGGATGGCGACGGCAACCTGCTGCCCTGGGGCGAAGTCGGGGAGATCGTGCACCGCGGCGCCAACGTCATGCTGGGCTACTACAAGGATCCCGAGGCCACGGCCGCGGTGAGCCGCTTCGGTTGGCACCACACGGGCGATATCGGCAAGTTCGACGAAGACGGCCAGCTGCTGTTCCTGGACCGCACCAAGGACATGATCAAGACCGGCGGCGAGAACGTCCCATCGATCAAGGTCGAGGAGGTCTACCTGCGCCACCCTGCCGTCGCCAACGCCGCCGTCGTCGGCCTGCCGCACGCACGCTGGGGCGAGGCGGTGACCGTGTTCGTGCTGCTCAAGCCCGGTGCGCAGGCCACCGTGGACGAGCTGATCGGGCACGGCCGCCAGCAGCTCGCCGGCTTTGAAGCGCCCAAGCACGTGCAAATCCTGCAAGAGTTCCCGATGACGCCCACTGGAAAGATCCAGAAACACCGGCTGCGCACGCAGTTCCTGGAGCTGTTCTCGAACCAGGCCACCACCGCCTGAGCAACCCTCCCTCCGCACATCCATACCTGCAAACCTCTCCTGCCGAAAGACCGCCATGTCCACACCCTTGCACCGCCGCCGCGCCCTGCGCCTTGCTGGAGCCGGCGCGCTCACGACCCTGCTGGCCGCCCTGCCCCTGGCCGGCACGGCGCAGCCCGCGGCCTTCCCGAACAAGCCCCTCACGCTGATCGTGCCGTTCCCGGCCGGCGGCCCCACCGACGCCCAGATGCGCGCGCTGGCCGCCGCCGCGGGCAAGGTACTGGGGCAGAGCGTGGTCGTCGTCAACCAGCCCGGCGTGGGCGGCACGCTGGGGCCGGCCAACATGGCCCGCACGGCGGCGCCGGACGGCTACACCCTGTCGATCGCAGGCAACACGCTGTACCGCCTGCCGCTGCTGCAAAAGGTGAGTTACGACCCGCTCAAGGACTTCACCTATCTCATCAACCTCACCGGCTACACCATGGGCATCGCGGTGCGCGCCGACGCCCCCTGGAAGACGCTGGACGACCTGATCGCGGACGCGCGCACGCGCCCGGGGCAGATCAACTACGGCTCCACCGGCGTGGGCAGCAGCGGCCACATCGCCATGGAGCGCCTGGCCAAGGCGACGGGCACCAGCTTCAACTACATCCCGTTCAAGGGCGGCGCCGAGGAAGCGACCGCGCTGCTGGGCGGGCACATCGACTTCATCTCCAACGCCGGCTGGGGCGCGCAGGTGGACGCCGGCAAGATGCGCCTGCTGGCCACCTACAGCGGCAAGCGCCTGAAGCAGCGCCCCGACGTGCCCACCCTCAAGGAGCAGGGGTATGACCTGGTGATCACCTCCCCGATCGGCGTCGTCGGTCCCCGGGGCATGCCGGCGCAAGTCGTCGCCCAGTTGCACGACGCACTGCGCCAGGCCATGCAGGATCCGACCTACCAGCGCCTGATCGCGCAGTGGGATCAGGACGACCTCTACATGTCGGCCCAGGCATACCATGACTACGCACAAGAGCAGATGCCCAAGGAAAAGGTCTTTCTGGATCAGCTGGGCATCGAGCTGAAATAAAGCGCAGGTGCGGGTACCGCGGTTTCCGGGCGGCCCGTCGCGCCGCTACGATGCGGACATGAACTCCGGCACCACGCATTCCATTTCTCTGGGCCACCACGGCCGCGTCTGCATCGTCACCGGCGGCGCGCAGGGTATTGGCGCTGCCTGCGCGCGCCGCTTCGCGCGCGAGGGCGCCCGCATCGTCATTGCCGACATCCAGGACGCAGCCGGCCAGGCGCTGGCCCAAGAGCTGCCGCTGGCCAGCTACGCGCACTGCGACGTGGGCGACAAGGCGCAGGTCGACGCGCTGGTCGCCAGCGTGCTGCAGCAGCACGGGCGCATCGACATCCTGGTGAACAACGCCGGCATTTTTCGCGCCTGCGACTTCCTGGAGGTCAGCGAGGAAGATTTCGACGCGGTGCTGCGCATCAACGTCAAGGGCGCCTTTCTGATGGGCCAGGCGGCGGCGCGCGCCATGAGCGCGCAAGGCGGCGGTGCCATCGTCAACATGAGCTCGGTCAACGGCGTGATGGCCATCCCGAACATCGCCAGCTACAACGTCAGCAAGGGCGCGGTCAACCAGCTCACACGCGTGATGGCGCTGGCGCTGGCCGACAGGAACATCCGCGTCAACGCGGTTGCGCCCGGCACGATTGCCACCGAGCTGGCCGCCCGGGCGGTGCTGACCAGCGAAGAAGCGAAAAACAAAATCCTCAGCCGCACGCCAATGAAGCGCCTGGGCGAACCATCCGAAGTGGCCGACGTCGTCGCCTGGCTCGCGAGCGACGCCGCCAGCTACGTCACTGGCGAGATCGTCACCATCGACGGCGGGCGCATGACGCTCAATTACACCGTCCCGGTCTGACTTTGGCCGCACTCAAGGCGACGCTGGACAAGTCTGCATGACGCGCGAGGGACTTGTCCAACGTTGCCATAATCGGCGCATGAGACTTCTACACACCATGCTGCGCGTGGGCAACCTGCAGCGCTCCATCGACTTCTACACCCAGGTGCTGGGCATGCAGCTGCTGCGCACCAGCGAGAACCCCGAGTACAAATACTCGCTGGCCTTCGTCGGCTATGGCGGCGGCAACCCCGGCCAGGCCGAGATCGAGCTGACCTACAACTGGGGCACCGACAACTACGAACTGGGCACGGCCTACGGCCACATCGCCCTGGGCGTGCCCGACGCCTATGCCGCCTGCGAAAAAATCAAGGCCGCTGGCGGCAACGTGACGCGCGAGGCCGGCCCGGTGATGGGCGGCACGACGGTGATTGCCTTCGTCACCGATCCTGACGGCTACAAGATCGAACTTATCCAGCGCGCCGAAGACGCCGCGGGCGGCGGCCTGCGCTGATCCTCCAGGACAAGCACCTACAAAAAAACCCGCCAAGGCGCAATGCCAGTCAGTTAACCTGCTGACTGGCATTTTTTCGTTGGGAA
>PGEI01000117.1 GCA_002894305.1 Comamonadaceae bacterium CD01 | reverse complement strand
GCAAGCGAAGCCGACAAAGTAACCGTTTGATTTAAAAATGGAATGAGACGCGCTTCTGCGCACCGTCGTCAGCCCGCAACGCGCTGCAGCAACACCACCGCGCGCGCCTCGATCGCCAGGCACTGGCCCACCGGCCCCAGGCGCTCGGCCGTCTTGGCCTTGACGTTGACCTGGCCCTCGTGCAGCGCCAGCAGCTGTGTGATGCGGGTGCGCATGGCCGGAATGTGCGCAGCCAGGCGCGGCGCCTGAGCGACCACCGTGCTGTCGACGTTGCCGACGACGAAGCCCGCCTCGCGCACGCGCCGCGCAGCCTCGGTCAGCAGCACGCCCGAGTCGGCGCCATGAAAGCGCACGTCGGTGTCGGGAAAGTGCCGGCCGATGTCGCCCAGCGCCGCAGCGCCCAGCAGCGCGTCGGTGATCGCGTGCAGCAGCACGTCGGCGTCCGAATGGCCCAGCAGCCCCTGCGCGTGCGGTATGTGCACGCCGCCAATCACCAGGCGCCGCCCCGGCACCAGTGCGTGCACGTCCCAGCCTTCGCCAATCCTCAAATCCATGCTCTGTCTTTCCTGCATCAACGTTGCGGCGGCTGCGGCGCCGGCCGCGAGAAATACACCGTGCGCGGCGTGGCCTTGGCAGCCTCGCCGCGCTCTCCACCAAAACGCCCCAGCGTGGTGCGCTGCATGCGCTGCAGCAGCACGGCCTCGGCCAGCGCAAAGTCCTGCGGGTAGGTCACCTTGAAGTTGTGCGCGCCGCAGGCCACCAGCCGCGGGCGCAGACCCACTGCCTCCATGGCGCTGGCCTCGTCGGTTGCACCCGCGCCGCGCTGGGCCAGCGCCTGGCGCAGCATGCCCAGGCGGAACATCTGCGGCGTCTGCGCCAGCCATTTGTCGCTGCGGTCCACCGTGGCTGCCACGCGCACGCCGCCCGGCCCGTCGCTGGCGGTCTTGAGCGTGTCGGCCAGCTTGTGCGCCAGCAGGCCGCCCACGCCGTCGTGCTGGCAGGCGTCGATCAGCGCGTCGATGTCGGCCGTCGTCACCAGGCAGCGCGCCGCGTCGTGTACCAGCACCCAGTCGGTGTCGCGCGCGCCGCTCTCGCGCAGCACCTGCAGGCCGCCCAGCACGGTCAGGGCGCGTGTGGCGCCGCCGCAGCGCGCGACGAACCAGTGCAGATGGGCGCGCGGGTAGCGGTCGAAGAAGTCGTCGTCGGGCGCGACGGCCACCAGCGTCTTCTCCAGCCGCACCACGCCCGAGAACGCCGCCAGCGTGTGCAGCACCAGCGGCCAGCCCACCAGCACCTGGTATTGCTTGGGCAGGCCCGCCTGCGCGCCGGGCGCCAGCGCCCGCGTGCCCATGCCGGCGCACGGCACCAGCCCCCAGAAGCGCGGCTGCGCAGCCGTGGCAGGCGCGGCGCCATCAGGGGAATGCGGAGGTTGCAGGTCGCTCATGGCGGGAGATTTTAGAATCACCCTTCTTTGCCCATCCCGGGCTGGGCGGCCAGGTACTGCAATTGAGGACATTGGCCGCTCTTTGAATACGCCGGGCTTGCCGCCCGGCCGTTTTTTTTGCGCATGGATCTGCCTCGACTCTCCCCCGGAAAACGTTTTGCATTGCCGCAGCCCACGGGCAGCGGCGATGCGCTGCTGCTCTCGCGCCTGGGCCGCCAGCAGGCCGGCGTCGGCCGCACCACGGCCATCGTCTGCGCCGACGCGGCCGACGCGCGCCGCCTGATCGACGAGCTGGCCTTTTTTGCCCCTGAGCTGCGCTGCGCGCTGTTTCCCGACTGGGAGACGCTGCCGTATGACAATTTCTCGCCGCACCAGGATCTGATCAGCGAGCGCCTGTCCACGCTGTGGCGCATCTCGCAGCGCGACAAGGACGCGGGCGCCGACGTGGTGCTGGTGCCGGCCACCACCGCGCTGTACCGGCTGGCGCCGCCCGCCTTTCTGGCGGCCTACACCTTCCACTTCAAGGCCGGCCAGCGCCTGGACGAGGCGCGGCTGCGCCAGCAGTTGACGATGGCGGGCTACCAGCATGTCTCGCAGGTGGTCGGCCACGGCGAGTACGCGGTGCGCGGCGGCCTGATCGACCTGTTCCCGATGGGCTCGGCGCAGCCGCTGCGCGTAGACCTGTTCGACGACGAGATCGACTCGATCCGCACCTTCGACCCCGACAGCCAGCGCAGCCTCTACCCGGTGCCCGAGGTCAACCTGCTGCCCGGACGCGAATTCCCGATGGACGAGGACGCGCGCGCGCGCTTTCGCCACCGCTGGCGCGAGCTGCTGGAGGGCGATCCCACCAGGAGCCGCATCTACAAGGACATGGGCAACGGCGTGGCCACCGCCGGCATCGAGTACTACCTGCCGCTGTTCTTCGAGGAAACCGCCACCGTCTTCGACTACCTGGGGGGCGACACCACGCTGGTGCTGCACGGCGACCTGGAGGCGGCGTTCAGCCGCTTCTGGCAGGACACGCGCGAGCGCTGGCGCCTGCTGCAGGGCGATCCGGATCAGCCGGCGCTGGCGCCCGAGACGCTGTTCCTGAGCGCCGAGCAGTTCTACGGCCAGGCCAGGCCGCTGGCGCAGCTTGCGCTGCGCACGGGCGTGTCCGACGTGCAGGACAGCGCGCTGTTCCAGCCCCTGCCCGACCTGACCGCGCAGCGCGGCGCAGAGAACCCGCTCACCCGGCTGCAGGCGCACATCGACACCGCGCCCCACCGCGTACTGCTGCTGGCCGAGAGCGCCGGCCGCCAGGCCAGCCTGCTCGATTTTCTGCGTGCCAGCGGCATCAACCCGCCGGCGTTTGACAGCCTGCAGGAGTTTCTGGACACGCCCGCCGAGCGCATCGGCATTGCCACCGCGGCCCTCGCCCAGGGCTTTGCCTGGCAGGAGGCGGAGCTGGACCTGGTCACCGAGACCGAGCTGTTTGCCGCCGGCAGCGGTGCGCGTCGGCGCAAGAAGCAGGAGCAGGCCAGCGACGTCGAGGCGCTGATCAAGGATCTGTCCGAGCTCAAGGTGGGCGACCCGGTGGTGCACGCCCAGCACGGCATTGGCCGCTACCGCGGGCTGGTGACGATGGACATGGGCCAGACCAACCCCGACGGCAGCCCGGCGGCGCAAGAATTCCTGCACCTGGAATACGCCGGCGCCGCCGTGCTGTACGTGCCGGTGAGCCAGCTGCAGCTGATCAGCCGCTACAGCGGCGTGAGCCCCGACGAGGCGCCGCTGCACAAGCTGGGCAGCGGCCAGTGGGAAAAGGCCAGGCGCAAGGCCGCCGAGCAGGTGCGCGACGCAGCCGCCGAGCTGCTCAACATCTACGCGCGACGCGCCGCGCGCCAGGGCTTTGCCTTTCGCTACTCGCCGCAGGACTACGAGACCTTTGCCAACGATTTCGGCTTCGAGGAGACCGCCGACCAGAACGCGGCCATCCACGCCGTCATCCACGACATGATCAGCCCGCGCCCAATGGACAGACTGGTCTGCGGCGACGTGGGCTTTGGCAAGACCGAGGTGGCGCTGCGCGCCGCCTTCATCGCGGTGACCGGCGGCAAGCAGGTGGCGCTGCTGGCGCCCACCACGCTGCTGGCCGAGCAGCACTACCGCACCATCGTCGACCGCTTCGCCAAATGGCCTGTCAGGGTGGCCGAAGTCTCGCGCTTTCGCTCGGGCAAGGAGATCACCGCGGCGATCAAGGGCATTGCCGACGGCACGGTGGACATCGTCGTCGGCACGCACAAGCTCTTGAGCCAATCCACGCAGTTCAAGAACCTGGGCCTGCTCATCATCGACGAGGAGCACCGCTTCGGCGTGCGCCACAAGGAGGCGATGAAGGCGATGCGCGCCGAGGTCGACGTGCTCACGCTCACCGCCACGCCGATCCCGCGCACCATGGGCATGGCGCTGGAGGGGCTGCGCGACCTGTCGGTGATCGCCACCGCGCCGCAGCGGCGCCTGTCGATCAAGACCTTTGTGCGCAGCGAGAACAACGGCGTGATCCGCGAGGCGGTGCTGCGTGAATTGAAGCGCGGCGGCCAGTGCTACTTTCTGCACAACGAGGTCGCGACCATCGAGCAGCGGCGCGAAGCGCTGCAGAACATCCTGCCCGAGGCACGCATTGCCGTGGCCCACGGCCAGATGCCCGAGCGCGAGCTGGAACGCGTCATGCGCGACTTCGTCGCCCAGCGCCACAACATCCTGCTGTGCTCGACCATCATCGAGACCGGCATCGACGTGCCGACGGCCAACACCATCCTGATCAGCCGCGCCGACAAGTTCGGCCTGGCCCAACTGCACCAGCTGCGCGGCCGCGTGGGCCGCAGCCACCACCAGGCCTATGCCTACCTGATGGTGCCCGACCTGCAGAGCCTGACCAAGCAGGCCGGCCAGCGGCTCGAAGCCATCCAGCAGATGGAAGAGCTGGGCAGCGGCTTCTACCTTGCAATGCACGACCTGGAGATCCGCGGCGCCGGCGAGGTGCTGGGCGAGAGCCAGTCGGGCAACATGATCGAGGTCGGCTTTCAGCTCTACAACGAGATGCTGGCCGAGGCGGTGCGCAGCCTCAAGGCCGGGCACGAGCCCGACCTGCTCGCGCCGTTGCAAGCGGCCACCGACATCAACCTGCACGCCCCGGCGCTGCTGCCAGACGACTACTGCGGCGACGTGCACCTGCGCCTGTCGTTCTACAAGAAGCTGGCGACGGCGCGCACGCCCGAGCAGATCGACGCGCTGCTCGAAGAGATCGTCGACCGCTTCGGCAAGCTGCCGGCGCAGGCGCAGACGCTGATCGACGTGCACCGCCTGCGCGTGCTGTGCGAGCCCTATGGCGTGACCAAGGTCGACGCGGCGCCCGGCGTGACCACGATCACCTTCAAGCCCCAGCCGCCGATCGACCCGATGGCCATCATTCGTCTGATCCAAAAGAACCGCCACATCAAGCTGGCCGGCAACGAGAAGCTGCGCATCGAGCGCGCGCTGCCCGAGCCGCGCGAGCGCGCCCAGATGGTGCGCGACCTGCTGCGCAGCCTGGGTGCGCCAACGCCCGTCCCCAGCGCCGCCACGGCGCCGGCCACTGCCTGAAAGAACCCTCCTCGCCATGCCGCTCGAACCCCTCCTGGCCCTGCTGGCGCTGGCCGCCGCGCTGGCCATGCGGCCCTGGCGCATGCTGGCAAGCGCCCGGCCCCTGGTGCACGAGCGCCACGGCGCGCCATCGCCGCTGTGGACGCCGTTGCTGGCCACGCTGGTCATCCTGCCCTGGGCCTGGGCGCTTCCCACGCTGCACCACATGCCGCTGCAGCTGCAGTGGTCGGGCGCCTGCCTGGTGCTCTTGACGCTGGGCTGGCCGCTGGCCGTGCCCACGCTGCTGGCCGTCGGCCTGCTGGCCGCGCTGCTGTCACCC
This sequence comes from Comamonadaceae bacterium CD01, assembly GCA_002894305.1. Taxonomy (GTDB): domain Bacteria; phylum Pseudomonadota; class Gammaproteobacteria; order Burkholderiales; family Burkholderiaceae_C; genus Comamonas_C; species Comamonas_C faecalis. The sequence continues at coordinate 4,845 of PGEI01000117.1, read as the reverse complement.
AGCCTTGGCTGGGGCGACGCGGTGGCGCTGGCCGTCTGGCAGGGGCTGATTCCGGCAACGCTTGCCATGCTGCTGGGCGCGCTGGTGCGCCGCCTGATGGGCCGCCACGGCTTTGGCGGCGCGCGCATGTTCGTCTATGTGCTGGGGCGCTGCTTTCTGGGCACCGCGCTGTGCCTGTTCGCCTCGGGCAGCCTGTGGCAGGCGATGGGCCACCCGCTGCCGGGCGTGGGCGACGCGCTGTCGCTGGTCGCGCGCTGGCTGATGGCCTGGGGCGACGCAGTGCTCACCGGCATGCTGTGCGCCATCTTCGTGGCCTTCAAGCCGCAGTGGCTGGCCACCTGGTCCGACGACCTGTACGTACCCAAGGCCGGCACGCCCGGCTGAATCCTCTCTCTGCCTTTCCCGGATCCATGCAGGCCTGTTCCCAATCCAACCGCCACCACCCGGCGCAGCTGTCGGCGCTGTCGCTGTCCATTCCCGTCGCCATGGGCTATGTGCCGCTGGGCAGCGTGTTTGGCTTTCTGCTGGTGCAGGCAGGCGCCGCCTGGTGGCTGGCGCCCTTGATGAGCATCTTCGTGTTTGCCGGCTCGGCGCAGTTCATGGCCGTGCCGCTGCTGGCTGCCGGCGCACCGCTGGGCACGCTGGCGCTGGCCACCTTCATCATCAACCTGCGCCATGTGTTCTACGGCCTGTCGCTCTTGCACCGCCTGCCGCAGGGCCGCTGCGCGCGCGCCTACCTGGTCTGGACGCTGACCGACGAGAACTACTCGCTGTTCACCACGCTGCCCGGTGGCACGCCCGCCGCGCAGATGCTGCGCATCGGCGCGCTCAACCATTTCTGGTGGGTGCTGGGCACGCTGATCGGCGCGCTCATTGGCGCGCAGGTCAGCCACGCGCTGGCGGGCATCGACTTCAGCCTGGCCGCGCTGTTCGCGGTGCTCACCGTCGAGCAGTGGCGCGCCAGCAAACAATTCACGCCGATCGCCATCGCGCTGGCGGCCTACGCGCTGGCCTGCTGGCTGGTGCCCGGCCAGGCGCTGCTGGCCTCGATCGCGCTGAGCCTGCTGGCCGGCGCCGCCATCGTGCGCCGCAAGCGCCCCAACCCCACGCAGGAGGCAGCATGATTGACGCGCGCTACGCCCTTGAAGCCATTGCCGTGATGGCCGTCATCACCGTGCTGCTGCGCGCCCTGCCCTTTCTGGGCACCGGGTGGCTGCGGCGCTTTCCGCTCATCGTGCAGCTGGGCGGCTTTCTGCCGCCGGCCATCATGACGCTGCTGCTGGTGCACACGCTGCGCTCGGGCATGGCCGACAATCCCGGCGGCGCCTGGCAGGAGCTGGCCGCCGCTGCACTGGCCATCGGCCTGCAGTGGCGCCTGCGCCAGCCGCTGGTGAGCATCCTGGGCGCCACGGCGCTGTACATGGCGTTCAGAAACATGCTCTGAGCCCTTTTCCCACTTCTGTTTTTTGCACCCGACATGACCACTGCCAGCGGCATCACCCTGCAAGGCGTCACCGCCCCCCTGCGTTGGAGCGACTACAAGCTCATCGCCTTCGACATGGACTCCACGCTGATCACCATCGAATGCGTGGACGAGATCGCCGACGCCGTCGGCCGCAAGGCCGAGGTGGCCGCAATCACCGAGGCGGCGATGCAGGGCCACATCACCGACTACAAGGAAAGCCTGCGCCAGCGCGTGGCGCTGCTCAAGGGCGTGACCGTGCAGCAGCTGGACGACATCTATGCCACCCGCCTGCGCCTGACACCCGGCGCGCAGCAGCTGGTGGCCGCAGCCAAGGCGGCCGGATTGACGACGCTGCTGGTCTCGGGCGGCTTCACGTATTTCTCCCGCCGCGTCCAGCAGCGCCTGGGCATCGACCTGGCGCGCGCCAACGTGCTGGAAATAGTGGACGGCCGCCTGACCGGCCGCATGGTCGACCAGCCCTGGGGCGACATCGTCGACGGCGCCGAGAAGCGCCGCACGCTGCTGGAGGTGGCGTCGCTGCTGGGCATCGACCCGCACCAGGCAATTGCGGTGGGCGACGGCGCCAACGACCTGCCGATGATGGGCGCAGCCGGCCTGTCGGTGGCCTTCCACGCCAAGCCGGCCGTGCGCGCCCAGGCCAAGGTGGCCATTGACGAAGGCGGGCTGGATCGCTTGCTGGAAATCATGGAGTGATTGCGTCCAGCATATGAAACCATGCCGTTATATCGATATGAATTCATATTCCAAACCGACCGCATCCAAGCGCTTACACTTTTGCGCTGTCCGCGCCGCATCCCACAAGGAAGGCGGCAGTCATTGACTATTTTGTGAAGACATTCATGCTGAAAAAAACCCTCTCCGCGCTGGCCATCGCCGCGCTGGCCCTGTCCGCCCACGCCGCCGACGTCCTCAAGGTGGCCGCCACCTCGGTGCCGCACGCCGAGATCCTCAATTTCGTCAAGCCCCAGCTCAAGGCCGAGGGCATCGACCTGCAGGTCAAGGAGTTCAGCGACTACGTGCAGCCCAACATGGCCGTCGCCGACAAGCAGCTGGACGCCAACTTCTTCCAGCACCAGCCCTACCTGGACAGCTTCAACAAGGATCGCAAGACCGACCTGGTGACGGTTCCCAATGGCAAGGTGCACGTCGAGCCCTTTGGCGCCTACTCCAGCAAGATCAAGGACATCAAGGATCTGAAGGACGGCGCAACCATCGCCATCCCTAACGACCCGTCCAACGGCGGGCGCGCGCTCATCCTGCTGGCCAAGCAAGGGTTGATCGCGCTCAAGGATCCCGCAAGCCTGACGCCCACGCCGCTGGACGTGGTCAAGAACCCGCACAAGCTCAAGTTCCAGGAGCTGGAAGCCGCCATGCTGCCGCGCGCGCTCAATGACGTGGATCTGGCGCTGATCAATACCAACTACGCGATCGAGGCCAAGCTCAACCCGACCAAGGACGCGCTGTTCATCGAAGGCGCCGACTCGCCCTACACCAACATCGTCGTCGCCCGCCGCGACAACGCGCAAAGCGCCGACATCGCCAAGCTGATGCAGGCACTGCACAGCCCCGAGGTCAAGCAGTTCATCCTGGACAAGTACAAGGGCGCCGTCGTTCCCGCGTTCTGATCTTCCGGATCCCGCCACGCAAAGCGCTGCTCTTGGCAGCGCTTTTTTGTTGCGCGCTCAGGCGCCGCGCCACACCCACCAGGCCAGCGCGAACATCATCACGCCGGTCAGCCCGTCGAGCACCCGCCAGGCGCGCGGGTCGGCAAACAGGCCACGCAGATGGTGGCCGGCCAGGCTCAGCGTCGTGAACCAGGCCAGGCTGGCGCAGGCCGCGCCGAGTACGAAGACCCACTTCAGCTGGCCGGCCTGGCGCGCGCCGATCGAGCCGATCAGCACCACCGTGTCCAGGTAGACATGGGGGTTGAGCAGCGTGATCACCGCCAGCCCGCCGAGCACGCCCAGCACGCCCTGCACCGCGCGTCCGCCCGCTGGTGCATCGACCAGTGCATCCGGTGCCCACAACGCGCGGCGGCAGGCAAACAGGCCATAGCCCAGCAGAAACAGCACACCGCCCCATTGCAGCCACAGCGCCAGCACGGGCGAGCGCCCCAGCAGCTGCGCCATGCCGGCCACGCCCAGAGCGATCAGCAGCGCGTCGCTGGCCACGCACCAGGCCACGCAGGCGCGCACGTGCCGTCCGCGCACCACCTGGCGCAACACATACAGGTTTTGCGCGCCAATGGTGGCCACCAGCGAGAAGCAGACGGTAAAGCCCGCGATCCACGAAGAAGAGACTGCGTTGGGAGTAAACATGCGGCGATCGTAGGTCTGCGGCGTATTTAAGTACACTTCAATTTCCTAACGTTCATTAAGCAATGCTTCATGCTTGACTACACCGGTCTACAGGCCCTGGCGGCCGTGGTGCGCGAGGGCAGCTTCGAGCGCGCGGCGCGCCGCCTGCACGTCACGCCGTCGGCCGTCTCGCAGCGCATCAAACTGCTGGAGGAGCGCGTGGGCCAGGTGCTGGTGCAGCGCGGCAGCCCCTGCACAGGTACCGAGGCCGGCCGGCGCCTGTGCCTGCACCTGGAGCAGGTTGCACTGCTGGAGGACGCGCTGCGCCGCAGCCACCCCGATCTGCTGGCCGCCAGCGCCGGGCTGGCGCCTACGCTCAAGCTGGCGGTCAATGCCGACTCGCTGTCGACCTGGTTCATGCAGGCGCTGGCCGACTTCACCGCCGGCGGCGACGAACTGCTGGATCTGCGCGTCGACGACCAGGAGCACACCGGCGAGCGCCTGCGCGAGGGCGAGGTGATTGCCGCGGTCACCGCATCTGCCGGCCCGATTGCCGGCTGCAGCACCTGGCCGCTGGGCGCGATGCGCTACGTGGCGGCGGCCAGCCCCGGCTTTATTGCGCGCCATCTCGCCCGGGGCGTGACGCGCGAGACGCTGGCGCGCGCGCCGATGATGACCTACGACCGCAACGACCGCCTGCAGGAGCAATGGCTGCAGGCCCAGGGCCTGGGCGGTGCGCGCCATGCGGCGCCGCGCCACTTCCTGCCGTCCAACCACGGCTATGTACGCGCCTGCGAGATCGGCATGGGCTGGGGCATGCACCCGGTGGCGCTGATCCGCGACCAGCTGGAAAGCGGCGCGCTGACCCCGCTGGTGGCCGACGCCGCCCTGCTGGTGCCGATGTACTGGGCCCACCCGCGCAGCGCGCAGGCGGCGCTGCAGCGCCTGACCCAGTGCGTGATGGCGACGGCGCGCCAGTGGCTGGAGCCGCTGGCGGCGTGAGGTCCATTCCATTTTTATATCAATCGAGTACGCGAAGGTGAAGCGCAGACAGTGCTGTAG
>PGEI01000116.1 GCA_002894305.1 Comamonadaceae bacterium CD01 | reverse complement strand
AGCACTGGCTTTGCGGCTTGTCCATATCAAATAAACCGGACACTACTGATCAAGGGACTTTCTTTATTGCTCCTTCCCCTCTGGGGGAAGGCGGGGATGGGGGCCGGGAGCGCCGGCATCTTGCCGGCATTCGAATGCAAGCGCCGCTGGCCCCCGCCCCAACCCTCCCCCAGAGGGGGCGGGAGTGAATGCACAAGGGCTCAAGCCTGATTGGACGCCAAAAAATCCTGCGCGAAGCGCTGCAGCACACCGCCAGCCTGGTACACGCTGACTTCGTCGGCGGTATCCAGGCGGCAGGTGACCGGCACATGCTCCACCTGGCCGCTCTTGCGGTGGACGACCAGCGTGAGCTGCGCCCCCGGCTGCGGCGCGCCCTGCACGTCGTAGGTCTCGGTGCCGTCCAGCCCCAGCGTCAGGCGCGTGGCGCCCGGCTTGAACTCCAGCGGCAGCACGCCCATGCCGATCAGATTGGTGCGGTGGATGCGCTCGAAGCCCTCGGCCACCACCACCTCCACACCGGCCAGGCGCACGCCCTTGGCGGCCCAGTCGCGGCTCGACCCCTGGCCGTAGTCGGCGCCGGCGATGACGATCAACGGCTGGCCGCGCTGCATATAGGTCTCGATCGCCTCCCACATGCGCATGACGGTGCCGTCCGGCTCCACGCGCGCGAGCGACCCCTGCCGGATCGCGCCATCGACCACGGCCATCTCGTTGACCAGCTTGGGATTGGCAAAGGTGGCGCGCTGCGCGGTCAGGTGGTCGCCCCGGTGCGTGGCGTAGGAGTTGAAGTCCTCGGGCGGCAGGCCCATCCTGGCCAGGTACTCGCCGGCGGCGCTGGCGGGCAAGATGGCGTTGCTGGGCGAGAGGTGGTCGGTGGTGATGTTGTCGCCCAGGACGGCCAGCGGCCGCAGGCCGGCCAGCGTGCGCACGCCGGCCAGCGCCCCCTCCCAGTACGGCGGGCAGCGGATGTAGGTGCTTTGCGCGCGCCAGTCGTACAGCGGTTTGGCACGCGCCGCGCCGGCGCGCTGCGCGAACAGCGGCGCGTAGATGCGGCGGAACTGCTCGGGCTTGACGCTGGCCCGCACCACGGCGTCGATCTCCTCGTCGCTGGGCCAGATGTCCTTCAGGTACACGGGCCGGCCCTGCGCGTCGGTGCCCAGTGCGTCCTTTTCGATGTCGAAGCGCACCGTGCCGGCGATGGCGTAGGCGATGACCAGCGGCGGGCTGGCCAGGAAGGCCTGCCTGGCATGGGGGTGGATGCGCCCGTCGAAGTTGCGGTTGCCCGACAGCACGGCCGTCACGTACAGGTCGCGCTCCAGCACCTCTTGCTCGATGGCCGGGTCGAGCGCGCCGCTCATGCCGTTGCAGGTGGTGCAGGCAAAGCCGACGATGCCAAAGCCCAGTTGCTCCAGTTCGCCCAGCAGGCCGGCCTCTTTCAGATACAGCTCCACCGCCCGCGAGCCGGGCGCGAGCGACGTCTTGACCCACGGCTTGCGCGCCAGCCCGCGCGCATTGGCGTTGCGCGCCAGCAGCGCGGCGGCAATCACGTTGCGCGGGTTGCTGGTGTTGGTGCAGCTGGTGATCGCCGCGATGATGACCGCGCCGTCGGGGATCAGGCCCTTTGCCTCGTCGGCGTGCGCGGCGTCCAGCTTGGCCTCGTCGGCAATGCCGCGCTCGGCCAGCGCCGCGACCGGCAGGCGGCGGTGCGGGTTGCTGGGGCCGGCCAGCGCGCGCGTGACGCTGGACAGATCGAAATGCAGCGTGCGCTCGTAGCGCGCGCCGGCCAGGTCGCTGGCCCAAAAGCCGCAGGTTTTGGCGTAGGCCTCCACCAGCCGGATCTGCTCTTCCTCGCGCCCGGTCAGGCGCAGGTAGTCCAGCGTGTTGCCGTCGATGAAGAACAGCGCCGCCGTGGCGCCGTATTCGGGCGCCATGTTGGAGATGGTGGCGCGGTCGCCAATGGTCAGCGCAGCCGCGCCCGGGCCGCGAAACTCCAGGTAGGCGCCCACCACCTTCTGCTGGCGCAGGAACTCGGTCAGCGCCAACACCAGGTCGGTGGCGGTGATGCCGGGGCCGGGCCGTCCGGCCAGCTCCACGGCCACGATGTCGGGCAGGCGCATCCAGCTGGGGCGCCCGAGCATCACGGCCTCGGCCTCCAGCCCGCCCACGCCGACCGCGATCACGCCCAGCGCATCGACGTGCGGCGTGTGGCTGTCGGTGCCGACACAGGTATCGGGGAAGGCCGCGCCGTCCTGGACGTAGACCACGGGCGACATCTTCTCCAGGTTGATCTGGTGCATGATCCCGTTGCCCGCCGGGATGACTTGGACGTTGTCGAACGCGCGCTTGCACCAGTCGATGAAGTCGAAGCGGTCGGCGTTGCGGCGGTCCTCGATGGCGCGGTTTTTGGCGAACGCGTCCTTGTCGAAGCCGGGCGCCTCCACCGCCAGCGAGTGGTCGACGATGAGCTGCACCGGCACCACCGGGTTGACCTGCGCCGGGTCGCCACCGGCGGCGGCAATGGCCTCGCGCAGGCCCGCCAGGTCGACCAGCGCCGTCTGGCCCAGAATGTCGTGGCAGACCACGCGCACCGGGTACCACGGAAAGTCCAGGTCACGCCGGCGCTCGGTGAGCTGGCGCAGGTAGTCGTCCAGATGCGCCGGGTCGGCGCGGCGCACCAGGTTTTCGGCGTGCACGCGCGCCGTGTAGGGCAGCGCGGCCCAGGCGCCGGGCTGCAGCTGCTCGACGGCCTCGCGGGCGTCGAAGTAGTCCACGGCCGTGCCGGGAAGGGGTTTTCTATGGGCGGTGTTCATGGTGGGCATCAAGTCAGCTCAAAGCGGCACTTGCGGCTTGCCCCCTCCGTGGGGGCTGGCGCTTGCCGTGTGTGGCAGGGAGGCGTATTGGCGCTGCAGGCCCCCATCCCAGCCTTCCCCCAGCGGGGGAAGGAGCAAAGACAGGCAAGGCAGCTACGGTTTTTGATGATTGGTGCGATTCAACGCGCCTCGATCGGCACGAATTCCCGACCCTCCGGCCCGGTGTAGTTCGCGCTGGGCCGGATGATCTTGTTATCCACCCGCTGCTCGATCACGTGCGCCGCCCAGCCGCTGGTGCGCGCGATGACGAACAGCGGGGTGAACATCGCGGTGGGCACCTGCATCATGTGGTAGCTGACGGCGCTGAACCAGTCGAGGTTGGGGAACATCTGCTTGGCTTCCCACATGACGTTTTCCAGCCGCTCGGCAATGTCGAACATCTTGGTCGAACCAGCCTCCTGCGACAAGCGTCTGGCCACGCCCTTGATGACCACGTTGCGCGGATCACTGATGGTATAGACCGGGTGGCCGAAGCCGATCACCACCTCCTTGGCCTGCACGCGGCGGCGGATGTCGGCCTCGGCCTCGTCGGGGTCGTCGTAGCGCTTCTGGACTTCAAACGCCACCTCGTTCGCGCCACCATGCTTGGGGCCGCGCAGCGCGCCGATGGCGCCCGAGATGCTGGAATACATGTCGCTGCCCGTGCCGGCGATCACGCGCGCGGTGAAGGTGGATGCGTTGAACTCGTGCTCGGCGTACAGGTTGAGCGAGGTGTGCATGGCGCGCACCCAGCTCTCGGGCGGCTTGACGCCGTGCAGCAGGTGCAGGAAGTGGCCGCCGATGGAGTCGTCATCGGTCTCCACCTCGATGCGCCGGCCCGAGTTGCTGAAGTGGTACCAGTACAGCAGCATCGATCCCAGGCTGGCCATCAGCCGGTCGGCAATGTCGCGGCTGCCTGCCAGGTTGTGGTCGTCCTTTTCGGGCAGCGCGCAGCCCAGGGCCGATACGCCCGTGCGCATCACGTCCATCGGGTGGCTGGCGGCGGGCAGTTGCTCCAGGGCCGCGCGGGCGATGCCGGGCAGGCCGCGCAGCGCGCGCAGCCTGGCCTTGTAGCTCTTGAGCTCGGCGCGCGTGGGCAGCTTGCCGTGCACCAGCAGGTGGGCGACTTCCTCGAACTCGCAGACCTCGGCCATGTCGAGGATGTCGTAGCCGCGGTAGTGCAGGTCGTTGCCCGTGCGACCCACGGTACACAGGGCGGTATTGCCCGCGGTCACGCCCGACAGCGCGACGGATTTCTTGACCTTCAGGGGCGCGGCGGCTGCGGCGGGAGCTGCGGCGAGGGTGGCGGTATTCATCGTTGGGTCTCCTGGTTGCGATACGAACATTCAATGGCGACGGGACGGCCAGCGGCGTCTACCGCCACCATCTCGAACAATCCTTTCAACACCTCCTCGGGCGGTATGTCCGGCTGGTCAGCCAGCGCGGTCACGCACACAGTCATGGAACTGCGCCCCACACGGCTGACCCAGGCGCGCAGCGTGAGTTGGCTGCCAACGGGCACGGGCGCGAGAAAGTCCACGCCCGTCACGCTCGCCATCACGACCTCGCGCTGCGCCAGGCCTCGCGCGGCCAGAAAGGCAGCCTGCGCCATCAGCTGCAGGCCCTGCCCGGCAAACAGCGTGCCGTGGTGGTTGGCGCTCACCGGCAGCACCAGCTTACGTGTCTCTACGGTTCCGATAGGTGTTGTCATGCTTCGCAATTTACGCAAAATAGCGTCCTCCAACCAGGGCTGAAAAGGCAAAATCTTGCGAAGCACAATCCAGAAATTTGCGAATTTTGCAAATATCCATCACCTCCACCACCCAGGAACAGCGGCATGAAAAAGACCTTCATGGGCGTCAAGCTGCGCAAGCTGCGCGCCGAGCGCGGCCTGTCGCAGACCGCGCTGGCCCAGGCGCTGGGCCTGTCGCCCAGTTACCTGAACCAGATCGAGCAGAACCAGCGCCCGCTGACGGTGCAGGTGCTGCTCAAGCTGCACCGCGCACTGGGCGTGGACATCCAGCAGTTCTCCGAGGACGAGGAGGCGCGCCTGGTCGCCGCGATGCGCGAGGCGCTGGCGGACGCGCCCGAGCCCGTCGCCCTGCCCGAGCTGCAGGAGGTGGCAGCGCAAATGCCGGCGCTGGGCCGCGCGCTGCTGGCGCTGCACCAGCGCACCCTTGCCAGCCAGGAGCAGCTGGAAACCATGGTGGCGCGCATGGGCGACGACCGCAGCAACCTGGCCGTGCCGCGCGCCATGCCGTTTGAGGTGGTGCGCGACTTCTTTTTTGCCAACCAGAACTATTTCGACGAGATCGACCGCCTGGCCGAGGCGCTGGCCACCGACGCGCCCGCGCAGGGCGCCGCACTGGTCGACTGGCTTGGCCTGCGCCTGCACCAGCGCCACCAGATCCGGGTGCTGCAAGGCGACGCGCCGAACCAGGGCAAGCGCCAGTTCGACCCGGCCGGGCGCACGCTGCGGCTGTCGGCCGCGCTCAGCGCGTCGCAGCAGGCGTTCCAGCTCGCCACGCAGCTGGCGCTGGTCGAGCACGGGGCGGTGATCGATGCGCTGGTGTCGGTGCGCCCGCTGCAGGACGACGCCGCATCGCGCACGCTGGCGCGCATCGGGCTGGCCAACTACTTTGCCGGCGCGCTGCTGCTGCCCTACACGCGCTTTCTGCAGGCGGCCGAGCGCCTGCACTACGACATCGACCTGCTGGGCCAGCAGTTTGACGTGGGCTTCGAGACCGTGTGCCACCGCCTGTCCACGCTGCAGCGCCCGGACGCGCCGGGCGTGCCGTTTTTCTTCGTGCGCGTGGACCGCGCAGGCAACATCTCCAAGCGCCAGTCGGCCACGCACTTTCACTTCAGCCGCACTGGCGGCACCTGTCCACTGTGGAATGTGTACGAGGCCTTCACCCAGCCCGGGCGCATCCTGCCGCAGCTGGCGCGCATGCCCGACGGGCGCAGCTACCTGTGGATTGCGCGCACCGTCTCCAGCCACACCGGCGGCTACGGCGCGCCGCAGCGGCTGTTTTCCGTCGGCCTGGGCTGCGACCTGCGCCACGCGCCGCGCCTGGTCTATGCCCGCGGCCTGGATTTGCGCGATCCGGCGGCGGCCACACCGATCGGCATGGGCTGCAAGGTGTGCGAGCGCACCGACTGTCTGCAGCGCGCGTTTCCGTTCATCGGCCAGTCGCTGCAGGTGGACGAGAACCACAGCCGCTTCACGCCCTACGGCGTTGCGCCCTGAGGCGACGCCGCACACCGCCCGGCCGGTAACATCGGAGCCTGCACCGCCCACCCACAGGAATGCGGGCATGCGCAGCACATGAGCAACGCGCTCGGCGCAGCCCCAGACGCAATGACGGAAAAAACCCCCTCCCCTCCCACGCCCGCGCCCGACGCGCTGGCCGGCCACACGCCCATGATGGCGCAGTACCTGACGCTCAAGGCCGGCTACCCCGACACGCTGCTGCTGTACCGCATGGGCGACTTCTACGAGCTGTTCTACGCCGACGCCGAGAAGGCCGCGCGCCTCTTGGACATCACGCTGACCCAGCGCGGCCAGTCGGCCGGACAGCCGGTGATGATGGCCGGCGTGCCCTTCCACGCACTGGAGAACTACCTCGCGCGGCTGATCAAGCTGGGCGAGTCGGTCGCGATTGCCGAGCAGGTGGGCGACGTGGGCGCGGCCAAGGGGCCGGTCGAGCGCAAGGTGGTGCGCGTGGTCACGCCCGGCACGCTGACCGACACCGAGCTGCTGCACGACAAGAGCGAGTCGCTGCTGCTGGCCGTGCACCAGGGCCGGCGCGCGCGCTGCGGCCTGGCGTGGCTGTCGCTCACGCAGGGGCGGGTGTACCTGGCCGAGTGCGCACTGGACGCGCTGGGCGGCTGGCTGGCGCGCATTGCGCCCAGCGAGCTGATCTACAGCGCAGGCTGCACGCAGCGCTTCGAGCAGCAGCTGCAGCAGCTGCGCCAGGCCGGCAGCTTCTCCTGCCCGATGTCGCCGCGCCCGGACTGGCAGTTCGACGCCCCGCTGGGCGAGCGCCAGCTGTTGCAGCACCTGGGCGCCGCCACGCTGGCCGCGTGGAGCGCGCAGGACCTGCCCGACGCGCACGCCGCCAGCGCCGCGCTGCTGCACTACGCCGAGCACACCCAGGGGCGCCAGCTCACGCACATCCACAGCGTGCAGGTACAGCGCGGCGACGCGCTGATCGCCCTGCCCGCCACCACGCGGCGCAACCTGGAGCTGACGCAGACGCTGCGCGGCGAGGACGCGCCCACGCTGCTGTCGCTGCTGGACAGCTGCATGACCGGCATGGGCAGCCGCCTGCTGCGCACCTGGCTGCTGGAGCCCGAGCGCGAGCGCACCAGCGCGCGCCGGCGCCTGGCCGCCACCGTCGCGCTGCGCGAAGGCAGCTGGCAGCTGCTGCGCGGCGAACTCAAGGGCGTGGCCGACGTGGAGCGCATCACCGCGCGCGTTGCGCTGCGCCAGGTGCGCCCGCGCGAGCTGGTCGCGCTTGGCCTGACGCTGCACAAATGCCAGCTGCTGGCGCAGTCGGCCGGCGGCTCTGCCGTGCCTGAGGCCTACCTGGCCCAGCTGTTCGATGAGCTGGCGCCGCCAGCCGACTGCACCGCGCTGCTGCAGGCCGCCATTGCCCCCGAGCCCGCGGCGCTGGTGCGCGACGGCGGCGTGATTTCCGGCGGCTTTGACGCCGAGCTGGACGAGCTGCGCGCCATCCAGGACAACTGCGACGGCTTTCTGCTGGAGCTGGAGGCGCGCGAGAAGGCGCGCACCGGCATTCCCAACCTGCGCGTGCAGTTCAACAAGGTGCACGGTTTTTACATCGAGGTCACCAGCAGCCACGTGGGCAAGGTGCCGGGCGACTACCGCCGCCGCCAGACGCTGAAGAACGCCGAGCGCTTCATCACACCCGAGCTCAAGGCCTTCGAGGACAAGGCGCTGTCGGCGCAGGAGCGGGCGCTTGCCCGCGAGAAATGGCTGTACGAGCAGTTGCTCGACCAGCTGCAGCCCCACGTGCCGCAGCTCACGCGGGTGGCGCAGGCGCTGGCGCAGCTCGACGTGCTGTGCTGCCTTGCCGAGCGCTCGCTGACTTTGGGCTGGTGCGCGCCGCAGTTCGTCGAGCAGCCCTGCATCGAGATCGAGGCCGGGCGCCACCCGGTCGTCGAGGCGCGCCTGGCCGAAACGTCGAGCGGCGCCTTCATCGCCAACCACACGCACATGCATGCCAACCAGCGCATGCAGATCATCACCGGCCCCAACATGGGCGGCAAATCCACCTACATGCGCCAGGTGGCGCTGATCGTGCTGCTGGCCAGCATGGGCAGCCACGTGCCGGCCAGCCGCTGCCGCCTGGGGCCAATCGACGCGATCCACACACGCATCGGCGCGGCCGACGACCTGGCCAACGCGCAGTCCACCTTCATGCTGGAGATGGTCGAAGCCGCGCAAATCCTGCACGCGGCCACGCCGCACAGCCTGGTGCTGATGGACGAGATCGGCCGCGGCACCAGCACCTTCGACGGCCTGGCGCTGGCCAGCAGCATTGCCACCCAGCTGCACGACAAGACCCAGGCCTTCACGCTGTTCGCCACGCATTACTTCGAGCTCACCGAGCTGCCCGCCAGCGCGCGCCACGCGGTCAACCTGCACGTGAGCGCGGTGGAAGACGGCCAGGACATCGTCTTCCTGCACGAAATCCAGGCCGGCCCGGCCAGCCGCAGCTACGGCATCCAGGTCGCCAAGCTCGCCGGCATGCCCGCCGCCGTGCTGCGCCACGCACGCCACGCGCTGGCCACGCTGGAAGAGCGCGCCGGCGCCGACAGGCTGCAGGTCGACCTGTTCGCGCCGCCCCCCATGCCCGAGGTGCAGGCCGCGAGCGCGGTGGAAGCGGCGCTTGCCGACATCAACCCCGACGCGCTGAGCCCGCGCGAGGCGCTGGATGCGCTGTACCAGCTCAAGCGGCTGCTGTCCTGACGAACACCGTCAAGCCGGCGTCTGCATCCAGCGCGCCAATGCGGTCGCAACTTGAATGGGTTTTTCCATCGGTGCCATGTGACCAGCATCGTTGATCAAGGCCTTTTGGACGCCGGGAATACGGTCTGCATATCTCCAGAGCGTGTCAACGGAGAAAGCCTTGTCGTGCGAGGCGGCCAACACCAGCGTCGGGCGTCGGCCATCCAGCAAAACTGAACGATCGGGGCGGGCAATCGTGGCACGCACATGGGCAAGATAGCGCTGCGCCCCATAGGCACGCACCATTTCTTCGCGCTCGGCCATCAGCGCTGCGTTACTTAGGCTGTCGGGGTGAAAAGCCAGTGCTGCTTGGCTTTGGATCAGATTGAAATAGCCGCCCTGCTCCACTTTTTCAAGTGAGGTACGCCGGCGCGCAATTGCCTCGGGGCCGTCGGCAAACGGTGAGGTGCACAGCAACGCAATACCTTGTACCCGCTGGGGCGCAGCTTCTAGCATCGCTAGTGCCACATAGCCGCCAAAAGAAAATCCAGCCAACCAAAAACGCTCGGGCAGGGTCGGCAGCAGCGCTTGGGCAATACCTTCGACAGTATCGATTGCTGGGTTGTCCACCGCCAGCGCCTGCACGGAAGCTGGTAACGCCTTGACCACGCTGTCGAACACGGCGTGCGTATTGTTCAGGTCGGGTATCAGCACCAATTCGTTCAAGGATGTTGTTGTCACGCAGATCCTCCTGCCCACGCCCCCAGGCGCATGGGCGACTTGAAGGGCTTGAGCGCGATCGCAACCTGCTTCTCTTCGGTATAGAGCGCACGCAGACCTTCAATGCCCTCGCGGCCAATACCCGATTCGTTGTAGCCGCCAAATGGCATACGCAAGTCCATGACCAGCGGCGAGTTGACCATGACCATGCCTGCACGCAGACGTTGCGAGGCGGCCATGGTCTCATCCAGGCGGTTGCTCCACACGTAGCCCGCGAGTCCGTAGTTCGAATCATTGGCCAGAGCCAGGGCTTGGTCGAAACGGTCGTATGTCATGAAGGTGACCACAGGGCCAAAAATTTCCTCGCGCCAGGCGCGTGCCTGCGGACTGCGCGCGAGCAAGGTGGTGGGCGCAAGAAAGTAACCGCGCTCGCCCACCCGCTGGCCACCGCCCAGCACCGGCACCTGATCGTCTGCCGTCGGCCGGCAGAACTGGCGTACGCGCTCAAAGTGCGCTGCATAGGCCAGCGGCCCGAGTTCGGTTTGGATGTCGAATGGATCGCCAACGCGGATTTGCTGGGCACGGGCAACGAAAGCCTCAATAAACTGGTCGGCAATGCTCTGCTGCACCAGGATACGGGTGCCAGCAAAACAAGCTTGGCCACTGTTGGCAAACATACCTAGTCCGCCCTGAACAATTCCGTTTTCAACTGCCGGCAGGCTGGTGCTC
>PGEI01000115.1 GCA_002894305.1 Comamonadaceae bacterium CD01 | reverse complement strand
CCGGCGAAGGCCGGGATCCAGTGCCTTTGAGAGGAAGTCATGGATTGCGACCTTCGCCGCAATGACGAAAAATTGCTACTTCAAAGGGCCGAATCGATAGGGTAACGCACCCGCCACGGTGCACCAAAGGCGGCCGGGCGTGATTGCGACCGATCTCCCCGCACCGGGCGGCTGGGTCGTCCTCAGCTGTCCCGTGATGGGTAGCGCACCTCGATCACCTCCAGCGTGCGCAGGCCCGCGGGCGTCTGCAGCGTGAGCTCGTCACCCTCGCGCGCCTTGAGCAGCGCGCGCGCCACCGGTGACACCCAGCTGACCTGCTGCAGGCTGTTGTCCGCCTCGTCCACGCCCAGGATCGTGATGGTGCGCTCGATGCCCTCGTCGTCCGCGTAGGTTACGGTGGCGCCGAAGAACACCTGGTCGCTGCCGGCATGCACCGAGGGATCGACCACCTCGGCAATCTCCAGCCGCTTGGTCAGGAAGCGGATGCGCCGGTCGATCTCGCGCAGGCGTTTCTTGCCGTACAGGTAGTCGCCGTTCTCCGAGCGGTCGCCGTTGCTGGCCGCCCAGTGCACGATGTCGACCACCCTGGGGCGCTCCTCGTCGATCAGCGCCAGCAGCTCGGCGCGCAGGCGCGCATAGCCCTGGGGGGTGATGTAGTTCTTGCCGCCGGGCAGGCGCGGTGCGGACGGCGTGGGCGTCAGCGCGTCGTCATCGTCGTCGCTCTCCTTGGTGAAAGCCTTGTTCATCGCGCTATGGTGCCTGAGATCGTCGACACGCTCTGGCGCAGATCGTCGGGCCATTGCAGGGAGATGCCATGGGCCTGCGCGACGCGGGCGATGTCCTGCGGCGTGTCCAGGTCGGTGGTGCAGCGCGCGTGATCCACGTCCAGCACGCCCACCGCCCAGGGGTGGCCCCGGCGCCAGTCGCGCACGCCGTAGGCGCCGGTGGCCTGCAGTACGGCCTGGCGCACCGGCGGGCCGAAGACCACCGGGTGGCCCGGCTGGCCCGCGTGCTGCGGCAGCACCAGCTCCACGCCCGGGGCGCGCCGGGCCCAGGCGGCGAGCATGGCTTGCAGGTCGGCATGTTCGAGCAAGGGCTGGTCGCCCAGCAGCACCAGGGTGGCGGCAGCGCCGTCCGGCAGCGCCGCCAGGGCGCAGCGCAGCGACGTGCCCGGACCGGCGTCAGGCGTGGGGTTGACCACCGAGCTGCGCACCTCTCCCGGCGCCACCGGCAGCGTGGCCAGCGCCTGGGACAGGGCCGCCGCGTGGTGGCCGAGCACCACCACGGTGCGGCGTACGCCCACCTCGCCCAGCAGCCGCAGCTGGCGTGCCAGCAGCGACTCGCCATCCCGGCGCAGCAGCGCCTTGGGTCGGCAGCCCATGCGCCGGCCGGCGCCGGCGGCCATCACCACGGCGTGGATGCCGGCCGTCACGGCAGCAGGCAGGACGAGCCGGGGCCGGCCAGCCCCTGCTGATCCTTGACGTAGGCCACTTCCATGTCGCGCGGAAGCGTCACGCCATTCTTCACCGCCAGCACCTCGGCCATCACGCTGACGGCGATCTCCGGCGGCGTCTTGCTGCCGATGTAGATTCCGATCGGCCCGCGCAGGCGCGCCAGGCTCTCCTCGGTCTGGCCCAGGTGCTCGGTCATGCGCTCGTGGCGTGCGGCGTTGTTGCGCCGGCTGCCGATGGCGCCGATGTAGAAGGCGGGGGTTTCCAGCGCTTGCAAAAGCGCCAGGTCGTCGAGCTTGGGGTCGTGCGTCAGTGCCACCACGCAGGTGCGTGCGTCGGGCGCCATGGCGGCGACGGTGTCGTCGGGCATGTCGGTGCTCACGCGCACGCCGGCCACACTCCAGCTCTTGTAATACTCCTCGCGCGGGTCGCAGACGGTGACCGCGAAGCCGCAGAACTGCGCCATCGTCGCCAGGTACTCGCTCATCTGGCCGGCGCCGATGATGAGCATGCGGTAGGCAGGGCCGAAGGTGTTGACCAGCTCGGTGTCGCTCACCGTGAGCTCGGCCGGCGCGCCGGCCGCCTGCAGCGTGACCTGCCCGTCGGCCAGGCGCACGTGGCGGTGGGTGAGCTGGCCGCCGTCCAGCGCCTGCACCAGCTGGGCGAGCGCGGCGGCGTCGGGGTCGAACTCCAGCAGCAGCTCCAGCGTGCCGCCGCAGGGCAGGCCGAAGCGGTGGGCCTCGTCGGCCGTCACGCCGTACATCGCGAACTGCGGCGCGCCGCTGCGCGGCAGCGCGTCATCGGCGTCCGGCTGGGTGTAGCGCGCGATCAGGTCGTCCTCGATGCAGCCGCCCGAGACCGAGCCCATCACGGCGCCGTCGCCGCGCAGCGCCATGATGGAGCCGATGGGCCGCGGCGACGATCCCCAGGTGCGCACCACGGTCACCAGCAGCGCCGATTGGCCGGCAGCGCGCCAGTCGGCCAGGGCGCGCAGCACGGTGATGTCCAGGTTTTCCATTGCAGGTTCCTTGCAGGAAGATTCAGGCCTCGGTCTCCTTGGCCTTGCCACCGGTCAGCTTGCCCCACATTTTCTTGATCGCGCCGGGCTTGTTCTCGTCTTCGGCGCCTTCCTCGGGCGGCGGGCCGAAGCGGCGCTGCATCTCCTCGTCGAAGCGCTTGAAGAAGCTCTCGGCCATCGACTTGGCAACGCCGTCGATCAGCCGCTGGCCCACCTGGGCGATCTTGCCGCCGACGGTGGCATTGACCTCGTAGGCCAGCTCGCAGCCCTCGTCGTTGGGGTTGAGCGCCACGCGGGCGTTGCCCTTGCCAAAGCCGGCCACGCCGCCGTTGCCCTCGAACGCTATGGTGTAGCTGCTGGGCGCGTTGACCTCGGCCAGCTGCAGCTTGCCCTTGAACTTGGCCGACACTGGGCCGACCTTGATCGCGTTGACCAGCGCGTAGGCGTTCTCGCCGGTGGCCTCGATGCTGTCGCAGCCGGGGATGCACAGCTTCAAGACCTCGGGGTCGTTGAGGGCCTCCCAGGCCTGTTGCTGGGTGATCGCGAGCTGCCGTGAACCTTGCATGTCCATGGTGGGGTCTCCTTCATTGTTTGAGCAGCCGGGCGATGGCGCCCGCCAGTTGCTGCAGTTGCGTGATGTTGTGCACGGCCAGCATGCCGTCGCAAGCCTGGTGCAGCACGGCCGCGCCGCGCGCCGTGGGCTGGTAGCCGCCGAAGCGCAGCAGCGGGTTGAGCCACAGCAGGCGGCGCGTGTGGTGCTTGAGCCAGGCCAGCTCCTGTGCCAGTTGGGCGGGCTCGCCGGTGTCCAGCCCGTCGCTGACGATGAGCACCAGCGTACGCCGCCCCACCAGGCGGCGCGCGTGCCGCTGGCGCAGCGTCGCCAGGCTCTCGCCCAGCTGGGTGCCGCCGGCAAAGTCGGTAATGCTGCGCCCGGCCTGCACCAGCATGGCGTCGGTGTCGGCCAGCGCGAAGGCGGGGGTCAGGTCGGTCAGCCGCGTGCCGAAGGCGAACACGTCGCGGCGCAGGCGCAGTTGCTGGCCGTCCACCCGAACGCGCGCCGTCGCGGCGTGCAAAAAAGCCAGCAGCAGGCGGGCGTAGCGTTCCATCGAGCCGGACACGTCGACCAGCACCAGCAGCGGCAGCACCTGGCGGCGGCGCTGCAGACGCGCCAGCTGCGCCAGGTCGCCACCGGTGCGCGCCGATTGGCGCAGCGTGCGCGCCCAGTGGATGCGCGCGCCGCGGCTGCCCACGCGCAGGCGCCGACCGGCCACGCTGGGCAGCGCCAGCGCAATGTCCTGCACCAGGCGCTCGACCAGTCGGTATTCGCTGGCGCTGAGCTGGTTGAAGTCGGCCGCCTTGAGCCGCTGCACGCGGCTGGCGGTCATCGCGGCGTCCAGGTCGACGGGCTGCTCGGCTTTGTCATCTGGCGTGGGCTGCGCCTTGGGCGGCTGCAGCGCCTCGCGCACTCGGGGGCGCTGGCGCGGCGGCTCGGCCTGGCCTTCGGCGCGCGGCAGCATTTGCGCGAGCAGCTTGTTGGCCAGCTGTGGATCGCGGAAAAACACGTCGAACAGCTCGTCGAACACTTCGCGGTCCTGCGCGCGGCTGACCAGCACCGCCTGCAGAGCGGCCGCCATGTCGGCCCTGCTGGCGACGCCCACCAGCGTCACCGCCTGCTGCGCCAGCGCAATGCGCGCCGCGTCCACCGGCACGCCGGCGCGGCGCAGTGCGCGGCCGAATGCGGCCAGGTTGGCCGCCAGCTTGCCGCTGCGCGCGTCGCCCAGCTGGGGAACCTGGGTGGGCTGGTCGGGTGAGGTCAGCGTGGCCACGGTGTTGTCTCAGCCCTGCGGCTGGCTGGCCTGCAGCGCCTGCTGCGCCAGCGCCAGGTCGAGCGCGGCGACGTCGTCGCGCTGCTTGAACAGAATGCCTGCGGTGTCGCGCACCACCTCGGGGTCGAGCACCAGGGTGTCGAGCGCCACCAGCGCGCGCGCCCATTCCACGGTCTCGGCAATGCCTGGCGCGCGCTGGAAATGCCCGGCACAGGGCTCGGCGCGCAGCTGCTGCACGAAGGCCGCCACCTGCGCGGTGAGTTGCGCGCCAGCCTGCGGCACCTGCGCGCGCACGATGGCCAGCTCTCGCGCGTGCTCGGGGTAGTCCAGCCAGTGGTAGAGGCAGCGGCGCTTGATCGCGTCGGACAGCTCGCGCGTGCGGTTGCTCGTCAGGATGGTGACCGGCGGCAGCGCGGCGCGAATCGTGCCCAACTCGGGAATGCTGACCTGGTACTCGCCCAGGTATTCGAGCAGAAAGGCTTCGAAGGGCTCGTCGGCGCGGTCCACCTCGTCGATGAGCAGCAGCGCGCCGGGCGCCGGTGCTTCCAGCGCCTGCAGCAGCGGGCGGCGCACCAGGTAGCGCGGCTGGTAGACCTGCTGCTCCAGCGCGTCGGCAGTGGCCGTGCCTTCTGCGGCGCGCAGGTGCAGCAATTGCGCGGCGTAGTTCCATTCGTACAGCGCTTCGCGCTGCTCCAGCCCGTCGAAGCACTGCAGGCGCAGCAGCTCGCGGGCGAGCACGCGCGCCAGCGCCTTGGCCAGCTCGGTCTTGCCGACGCCGGGCTCGCCTTCGAGCAGCAGCGGGCGCTGCAGTTTGAGCGCCAGGAAGACTGCGGTGGCCAGGCGGCGGTCGGCGAAATAGCCCTCGGTCTGCAGCGCGGCGGCCAGCGCGTCGATGCTGCTGCAGTCGCAAGGAGGGGGGGTGTCGGGCATGGGAATACTTCAAAAAAGATAGCTACCAGCATTTGCTGGGTATGGGCTGAATGCCAGAAACACCTAAAACATGGCGCATCCCGAACCCCTTCCCCCTCTGGGGGAAGGCGGGGATGGGGGGCCGCTGGCGCCTATGCAACGCATGAAAAAAGCATGCCGCCGCTGGCCCCCACCCCAGCCCTCCCCCAAAGGGGAGGGAGTGAAGCGGCTCAGGCCAGCGCCTGCGCCACCGCGCGCTGCGCCATCACGCCCGCCAGGTGGGCGCGGTAGGCGGCCGAGCCGTGCAGGTCGCTGGACATCGCATCCGCATCGGTGGCGATGCCCGCCAGCGTCCCGGGGGTGAAGCTGGCCGACAGTGCCTTTTCAAACGCCGCGTGGCGAAACACGCCGTTGCCGCTGCCGGTCACGGCCACGCGCACGCCGGTGTCGAACTGCGCGACGAAGACGCCGATCAGCGCAAAGCGCGACGCAGGCTGCACGAACTTGGCGTAGGCGGCCTTCTTCGGGATGGGGAAGCTCACTGCGGTGATCAGTTCGCCGTCCTCTAGCGCGGTCTCGAACAAGCCGAGAAAGAAGTCGTCGGCCTTGATCTGGCGCGCGTTGGTGTGCACCGTTGCACCCAGCGCCAGCAGCGCCGCCGGATAGTCGGCGGCTGGGTCGTTGTTGGCGACCGAGCCGCCGATGGTGCCGCGCGCGCGCACCTGCTTGTCGCCGATGCCGCTGGCGAG
Source organism: Comamonadaceae bacterium CD01 (assembly GCA_002894305.1). Taxonomy (GTDB): domain Bacteria; phylum Pseudomonadota; class Gammaproteobacteria; order Burkholderiales; family Burkholderiaceae_C; genus Comamonas_C; species Comamonas_C faecalis. The sequence continues at coordinate 4,517 of PGEI01000115.1, read as the reverse complement.
TCCGGCCAGCGCCGGGAGGTCGGCGCGCACCTCGGCGCTTTCGGCCACGTCGCAGTGGCGCGTCATAGCGCCGATGACCAGATGGCCAGCCTCGCGGCGGATGCCGCGCAGCGCGGCAATGCCGCCCAGGTCGACGATCTGCTCGGGTGCGGCCAGGCGCAGCTTCATCGAAGCCAGCAGCGTCTGGCCACCGGCCAGCAGCTTGCCGCCCGCCTGGGCCAGTTGCAGCGCGTCGGCCTGGGTGGCGGGGCGCTCGTAGGTGAATGCGTACATGCTGTTTCCTCCTCAGGCGTTTGCGTTTTGAATGGCCTGCCAGACGCGGTAGGGCGTGGCGGGCATGTCGATGTCCTGCACGCCCAGGCTTTTGAGCGCGTCCAGCACCGCGTTGATCACCGCTGGCGGCGAGCCGATGGCGCCGGCCTCGCCGCAGCCCTTGCTGCCGATGGGGTTGTGCGTGCACGGTGTGCAGACGTGGCCGAGCTTGAACGCGGGGAAGTCGTCGGCGCGCGGCATGGTGTAGTCCATGTAGCTGCCGCTCAAGAGCTGGCCGCTGTCCGGGTCGTACACGCCGTGCTCCATCAGCGCCTGGCCCATGCCCTGCACCACGCCGCCGTGCACCTGGCCCTCGACGATCATCGGGTTGACGATGACGCCGAAGTCGTCGACGGTGGTGAAGCGGTCGACGCGCACCACGCCGGTCTGCGGGTCGATTTCGACCTCGCAGATGTAGGTGCCCGCCGGGTAGGTGAAGTTGGTCGGGTCGTAGAACGCGGTCTCGTTCAGGCCCGGCTCCAGCTTGTCGAGCGGATAGTTGTGTGGCACGTAGGCGGTGAGCGCCACCTGGGCGAACGGCACCTTCTTGTCGGTGCCCTTGACGGTGAACTCGCCGTTGGCGAATTCGACGTCGGCGTCGCTGGCCTCCATCAGGTGGGCCGCAATCTTCTTGGCCTTGGCCTCGATCTTGTCCAGCGCCTTCATGATGGCCGCGCCGCCCACCGACAGCGAGCGGCTGCCGTAGGTGCCCATGCCGAACGGAATGCGCCCGGTGTCTCCGTGCACGATGTCGACCTGCTCCGGGTCCAGCCCCAGGCGCGCGGCCACCAGCTGGGCGAACGTGGTCTCGTGTCCCTGGCCGTGGCTGTGCGAGCCGGTGAACACCGTCACGCTGCCCGTGGGGTGCACGCGCACCTCGCCGGCCTCGAACAGGCCGGCGCGCGCGCCCAAAGCGCCGGCGATGTTGGACGGCGCCAGGCCGCAGGCCTCGATGTAGCTGCTGTAGCCGATGCCGCGCTTGAGGCCCTTGGCCTCGCTGGCCGCGCGGCGCGCGTCGAAGCCGGCCACGTCGGCCAGCTTTTGCGCGTCGTTCATGCAGGCGTGGAAGTCGCCCGTGTCGTACTGCAGCGCCACCGGCGTCTGGTAGGGAAACTGGGTGATGAAGTTGCGTTTCCTGATCTCGTCTTGCGACAGCCCCATCTCCCAGCCGCAGCGCGTGACCAGCCGCTCGATCAGGTAGGCCGCCTCGGGGCGGCCCGCGCCGCGGTAGGCGTCGACCGGTGCGGTGCTGGTGAACCAGCCGTCCACCTCGACGTAGACCTGTGGCGTGGTGTACTGGCCGGCCAGCAGCGTGCCGTACAGGATGGTGGGAATGGCCGAGGCGAAGGTGGACAGGTAGGCGCCCAGGTTGGCGTGGGTGTGCACGCGCATCGCCAGGAACTTGCCGTCCTTGTCCATGGCCATCTCTGCGTGGCTGATGTGGTCGCGCCCGTGCGCGTCGCTGAGGAAGGACTCGCTGCGCTCTGCAGTCCACTTGACCGCGCAGCCGAGCTGGCGCGCGGCCCAGGTCAGTGCCACGTCCTCGGCGTACAGAAAGATCTTGGAGCCGAAACCGCCGCCCACGTCCGGCGCGATCACGCGCACCTTGTGCTCGGGCCACTGCATCACGAAAGCGGTCAGCAGCAGACGCTCCACGTGAGGGTTCTGGTTGGCCACGTACAGCTCCACCTCGTCGCTGGCGCGGTTGTAGGTCACGTTGACCGCGCGCGGCTCCATCGCATTGGGAATCAGGCGGTTGTTCACCAGGTCGAGCTGGGTGACGTGCGCGGCGCCGGCAAAGGCGGCGTCGACGGCGGCCTTGTCGCCCAGCGTCCACAGATAGCAGTGGTTGTCGGGCGCCTCGTCGTGCAGTGCCGGGCCGTCCTTGGCCTTCTTCATGTCGATGACGGGGGCGAGCTCCTCGTAGTCGACCACGACGGCCTCGGCGGCATTTTTTGCCTGCTCCAGCGTATCGGCGACGACCAGCGCCACCTGGTCGCCCACGTAGCGCACTTTCTTGCTGGCCAGCGCCGCGTGGAAGGGCTCCTTCATCGGGCTGCCGTCGGGGTTGGAGATCAGCCAGCCGCAGGGGATGGAGCCGAGCTTGCCCTCCAGGTCTGCGCCGGTGAAGACGCGCACCACGCCGGGCATCTGCGCGGCCTCGGCGGTGTCCACCGCCTTGATGTGGGCGTGCGCATGCGGCGAGCGCACGAAATAGCCGTACTTCTGGTTGGCCAGGTTGATGTCGTCGGTGTAGTTGCCCGCACCGGTCAGAAAGCGCTGGTCTTCCTTGCGCTTGAGTGATTCGCCGATGTGCGGCAGCTTGGCAAATGCAGTGGCACCCATGGTCTTGTCTCCTTGTTTCGTGGGCAGTGCAGCGGCGGGCGGCGCGTCAGGCGGGCAGCGACTGCTGCGCGGTCTGCACCGCGGCGACGATGTTCTGGTAGCCGGTGCAGCGGCAGATGTTGCCCTCCAGCAGCGCGCGGATCTCCGCCTCGCTGGCCTGCGGGTGGTGGGCCAGCAGGTCGATGGTGCTCATCACCATGCCCGGCGTGCAGAACCCGCACTGCAGCCCGTGGCACTCCTTGAACGCCGCCTGCACCGGGTGCAGCGTGCCGTCCTCCTGCGCCACGCCCTCGATGGTGGTGACCTCGGCGCCCTGCATCTGCACGGCCAGCGTGTTGCACGCCTTGATCGAGCGCCCGTCGGCAATCACGGTGCAGGCGCCGCACTGGGCGGTGTCGCAGCCCTGGTGCGTGCCGGTCAGGCGCAGGTGCTCGCGCAGGAACTGCACCAGCAGCGTGTTGGGCGCCACGTCGGCGGTGACGGCGCGGCCGTTGACCTTGAGTTCGAGTTTCATCGTGGGCGTCTCCTGGTTATGGGTGAAAAATGACGTCGTGGGAAAATGCCCATTCTTGGAACAACGGGGACGATGGGCGCCCGGGAAAACCCCCAAAACACCGGTGCTGCCGTGCTTATTCTCAGAATGAGACAGCCCCGCAGCCACAGGAGAGCCCTGCGATGCACGATGAATACCGGCTGCAGCAGATTGCCCAGGCGCGCCAGACGCTGCTGCACGGCGGCATGGAACTGACCGAGGCGCTGACCCAGGCCTGGCACGAGCGCGCCTGGATCGTGCACAGCTGGCGCCGTTGCCTGGCGCGCGGCCAGCAGCCTGGAGCGGCCGTGGCGTTCGCCCCGGTGCCAGCGCAGGCGCGCCGGCGCAGCCAGGAGGCCAACGCCGCGCTGCTGGCCGCCGCCCGCCCCGAGATCGAGCGCCTGGCGGCGACCATTGCGCCGATCCGCTACTTCGTGCTGCTGACCGACGCGGCCGGCAGCGTCATCGACACCGCAGGCGCCATCGACCACGCCAGCGAGCCCGCGCACGCCATCGCGCGCGTCGGCGTCGATCTGTCCGAGCGCAGCATCGGCACCAGCGCCATCGGCGCGGCGCTGGCCGAGCAGGCGCCGGTGTGGCTGCACCGCGGAGAGCATTTCTTTCACGGCAACGGCGTCTACAGCTGCGCCGGCGCGCCGCTGTTCGGCCCCCATGGTGTCTGCCTGGGCATGCTGGACGTGACCGGCGTCGAGGTGGCCGAGCGCCCCGAGCTGCGCCACCTGGTCGCGCAGTCGGCGCGCGGCATCGAGAACGCACTGGTGCTGGCGCAGCCGCACGCGCTGCGCCTGGCGCTGTCCTGGCCCGCGGGCTGGAGCGTGGCCGGCGGCGACGCCCAGGGCGGCCTGCTGTGCCTGGACGCCGAGGGCAGCGTCACGGGCGCCAACGCCACCGCGCGCCAGATGCTGCCCGCGCTGGCCCCGCTGGCGCACCAGGCGGTGCACGCCAGCGACCTGTTCGCGCTGCCGTGGAGCATGTTGTTCGACCTGGCGCTGCGCGGCGAGGCCAGCGTCGTTCCGCTGTGGTCGGGCCTGCACGTTCGCTGCAGCGCACAACGGGTCGAGCCGGCGGCGCACAATGCGCACCCGGCGCCGGCCGCCGCGCCGGCGGCGCGCTCTCTCAAGGCGCTGGAGCGCGACCTGATTCACCAGGCCATGCGTGACGCCGGCGGGCGCGTGGCCGACGCCGCCAAATCACTGGGCATGAGCCGGGCCACGCTGTACCGGCGGCTGCGCGGGTGATTCCATTTCCATATCAACCCAGTAGTGTCCGGTTTATTTGATATGGACAAGCCGCAAAGCCAGTGCTG
>PGEI01000114.1 GCA_002894305.1 Comamonadaceae bacterium CD01 | reverse complement strand
ACAAGCGAAGCCGACAAAGTAATCGGTTGATATGGAAATGGAATCAGGGCGCCGGCGCCTCCAGCCGGCTCAGCATGGCCAGCACCAGCGCCTGCAGTCCATCCACGTCGCCCGCTTCGCCCGCCCCTTCGGGCCGCGCCTGCAACCAGGCGCGCAGCGCCTGTGCCTGCCCTGCCACCGCGGCGTCGGTCGCGGCGCGCCAGGGCGCCAGTACCTGTTCTGGCGCACCCTCGGCCTGCGCCAGATCGGCCTGGCGCGCGGTGGCCAGCCAGTGCAGGCAAGCCAGGCGCACGACGGCCAGCCAGCGCTCGTCGCCGTCGCCGCCCTCTTTTTGCAGCTTGCCGATCAGCCAGCCGGTCATCGTGCCCAGCAGCGCACCGGTGGCCGTGCCCAGGCCCAGCGTCATGCCGCCGCTGCCGATGTCCAGCAGCGCGCCGGCCTTGACGCCCATGGCCGCGCCGGTCGCCGCCCCTGCTGCGGTGCCGGCGGCGCGCAGCGCGGCGTCGGCGTCGCCCACCACTGGCCAGTTGCGGCTGGCAGATGGAGATGCGGGCGCGTGCGGCGGGGCCGCGTCGCCCGCCGCTGGCACGGCCGGGGTGGGCGCGTCAACCGCATACAGCGCCTGCAGCCGCAGATCCAGCGCCTGCAGCAGCTGGGGGTAGCGGCGTTCAAGCTCGGCCGCATCACCCAGCAGCGCGGCGCAGGCGGCCAGGTGCCGGGCCAGCAGTTGGGCAGCCTGGTCCAGCCGGCCCGCTTGCTGCACCTGCCAGGCCGCACGCAGGCGCTGCAGGCGGCTGCACTGCCAGGGCGCGGCCAGCGCCTGTTCCAGCGCCGCCCACGGCAGGTCGTGCCCAGCGCCCGGTGCCGGCCACGCCAGGCGCGGCGCGCCCTGCCAGGCGGCGGGCAGCGCATCGGTCGCGCCCGCGGCTGCCAGCACCGCGTCGACCGCAGGCGCATCGCCGGCGCCATCTGCCGGCACCAGGCACAGGCGGTCGTCGCCCGCGCTCCAGGCGCCGCCCTGCCCGCCGTGGCGCGCCAGCAGCTGGCCCAGCGCCCGGACGCCGGCGGCGTCCGGCACGCCCAGCACCAGGTCACCGGGCAGCACGCCGTGCAGCGCGTCAAAGTCGCTGCTGCCCAGGTCCAGCGTGCAGCGCTGCGCCAGCCGGCGCGCACGCAGCCCCGCCCACAGCGCCAGCAGCAGGCGCGGCAGCACGACGAACAGCACCAGCAGGCCGACGTACATCCACACCCAGCGGCTGGCGGCCACGCCCTGGGCGGCAAAGTTCTGCGCGGCCTCGATGTCGGCCAGCGCCAGCGGCGGCAGGCCCAGCAGCGCCACCGGCAGCGCAAACAGCAGCCGCGCCAGCGCATGCACCGTGGGCGCGTCCAGAAACGTGCTCTCCCAACCGAACTGGTAATGCACCACCAGCCCGCGCAGCAGCAGCGACGCGGCCACACCCACGGCCCAGGCGCCGGCGGCCAGGTGCAGCATGCAGGCCAGGCGCTGGCCCCACAGCGCCTGGGTGCGCGCCCACCAGCGCTGCTCGAAGGCGGCGGCAATGCGCGCCGACGCGCGCTCTCTCGCAGGGCGCCAGCGCGCCAGCGCGGCCAGCAGCGCGCGCAGCAGGCGGGCGGCGCCCGGGCGATGTGCCGCTGCGGCGCCGTCCGGGGCGTCCAGAGCGTCCGGCGGCGGCTTCGCTGCGTCGCCCTGCTCCGCGCGGCCAGAGCGGCGCGGCCACAGCGCGCGCACCAGCAGCAGTGCATAGACCACCAAATTCCAGGCCAGCAGCATTAGCAGCGGCGGCGAGAACAAGTCCACGTGGTGCGCGTTGGCCACCTGGTCGGACAGCAGGCCCAGCAGCAGCGCCAGCGCCGGCACCACGCGCATGCCCCAGTGCGTCCAGGCCCCGGGGCTGCGCAGCGCGGCCACCGTGGCGTTGCGCCCGGCGGCGCGCGCGACGATGGCCTGCGCGCGCTCGCGCACCACGTCGGCCACGCCCGGGCGGGCGACGCCGCGCGCCCGGGCGGCCTGCAGCGCGTCCTGCGTCGCGCGCTCGACCTCCTCGGCGCCCACCCAGCGGTGCGCGCCGTCGCTCGCCTCGATGGCCTGCGCCAGCGTGACGGTGCGCAAGTCCTGCTCGTCGATGCGGATGACCTCGGGGGGCGGCGTAGGGCGCGTCATGGGGCGCAATGGTGCCACTGCCGTGGCGCGTTTTCTCCGCCAGCGGCGTCCGGCGCGTCCAGCAATTGCAGGCAGTGCTGCAGCACCTCGCGGTCAAAGGCCAGCGTGATGTGCGGCACGCCCAGGCGCCAGCGGTTGTCCGCGCCTTCCAGGTGGGCGGTGGACGGCGGGTAGACCACGTTGTCGGCGTTGGACGCCCAGCACACCATGGCGGCGCGCCGCGCCGGCGGCTCCTGCGCTGCCAGTGCGCGCAGCCAGGCGCTGCCCGGCGCCATTTGCACGCCATTGGCGCTGCGCGCGCCGCGTGCCGTCCAGGCCCCGTGGTGCGGCGAGCCAATCGTGACCACGCGGCACGCGCGCGCGTCGGCGTCATGGAACGCCCGCAGCCAGGCGCGAACGGCCAGCCCGCCCATGCTGTGGCCGACGACCAGCGGCGCGCGGCCCGTGGCCTGCGCCACGCGGCGCACCGCCGCGTCGATGGCGGGCGCATAACCATCGATGCCGGCGAACGGCGGCTCCAGCGTCACCGCGACGACCGCGTGGCCGCGCGCACGCAGCAGGCGCAGCCAGGGCGTCCAGAAGCCCCGGTTGCACAGCAAGCCATGCACCAGCACCACGCCGCGCCGCCCGGCCTGGCCCGCCAGCGCGTCGGGCAGCGCGTTGCTGCGAAACGGCTGCCACCAGCCGAAGACCAGCGCCGCCCAGTGCGACTCGCGCGCCCAGGCCGCAATCCACTGCAGCGCGCCGGGCCGCGGCGACGGGTCATGGCGCCCCACCCAGGCGGCCAGCACGAACTGCGGCGCCAGCGCCAGGCGCGACGCCAAGGGCACCAGCACCCACCCGGCCAGCGCCCAGGCGGGCGAGCGCGGCCACCACCACGCCAGCCACAGCGCCAGCACGGTCCAGTGGGCGGCGACCAGCCAGCGTTGCCAACGTGCGTTCATCCGGCTTCTCCATTCCTGTCCTGTGTCGCAAGGGTGACGACGACGGCGCGCCGCTCGGGGCAAGCCCGGTACGCCGCCGCGTGGACCGCGCCCACAATGCGCCGTCATCTTGCCGGGAGTATCCATGGACAACCGCTGGTTCGCGCACTACCCACCGGGCGTGCCCCACACCGTCGACGCAGACGCCTACCCGTCGGTCGCCAGCCTGCTGGAGGAGTCCTTCGCACGCCACGCCGACCAGCCGTTCTCCGTCTGCATGGACCGCTGGATGCGCTACCGCGACCTGGACCGCGAGAGCGCCCGCCTGGCCGCCTGGCTGCAGGGCCTGTACCTGCCCGAGGGCGCGCGCGTGGCCATCATGCTGCCCAACGTGCCGCAGTTCGCCGTCACCATGGCCGGCGTGCTGCGCGCCGGCCACATCTGCGTCAACGTCAACCCGCTGTACACAGCGCGCGAGCTGCGCCACCAGCTGCGCGACTCGGGCGCCAGCGTCATCGTCATCCTGGAGAACTTCGCCCACACCCTGGCCGAGGTGATCGAGGACACGCCGGTGCAGCAAGTCGTCATCGCGTCGATGGGCGACCTGCTCGGCGCCTGGTACGGGCGCTGGATCAGCTTCGCGGTGCGCCACCTGGCAAAAATGGTGCCGGCCTACGAGCTGCCGCTGACCGGCGGCCGCCAGGTGCTGACCTTCAAGCAGGCGCTGAAACTGGGCGCGCGCCGGCGCCTCACGCCGATCGCCGCCCGGCCGGACAGCCCCGCCTTCCTGCAATACACCGGCGGCACCACCGGCCTGTCCAAGGGCGCGGTGCTCACCCAGCGCAACATCATTGCCGCCACGCTGCAGGCTCAAGCCTGGTTTGCGCCGGCGCTGGCGCGCATCGGCGACGCGCGGCGGATCAACAGCATCGCGGCGCTGCCGCTGTACCACATCTTCGCGCTCACGCTGTGCCTGCTGGCGATACGCCAGGGCTCGCACCTGACGCTGATCCCCAACGCGCGCGACATCGACGGCCTGGTCGCCACGCTCAAGAAGCGCCCGTTCCACCTGCTGCCGGCGGTCAACACCCTGTTCAACGCACTCCTTCAGCACCCGCAGTTCGCGCAGGTCGACTTCTCGCAGCTGTGCGTCTCGCAGGCCGGCGGCATGGCCGCCTCGCAGGCAACGGCGCGCCAGTGGCAGAAGGTGACCGGCAGCGTGATGATCGAAGGCTGGGGCATGAGCGAGACCTGCGCCATCGGCACCAACAACCCGGTCAACGCCACCCAGTTCAGCGGCAGCATCGGCTACCCGCTGCCGGGCATCGAGGTCGCGATCAAGGACGACCAGGGCCACGACCTGCCGCTGGGCCAGCCCGGCGAGGTCTGCATCCGCGGCCCCAACGTCACGCCCGGCTACTGGCAGCACCCCGAGGAAAACACCCGTGCCTTTACCCCCGATGGCTGGCTGCGCACCGGCGACGTCGGCGTGATGGACGACGGCGGCGCCACGCACATCGTCGACCGCAAGAAGGACATGATCGTCGTCAGCGGCTTCAACGTGTACCCCAACGAGCTGGAGCAGGTCATCGCCCAGTGCCCCGGCGTGCTCGAATGCGCCGCCATCGGCGTGCCCGACGAGAAGCAGGGCGAGGCAATCAAGGTCTTCGTCGTGCGCAGCCAGCCGTCGCTGAGCGAAGACGACGTGCTGCGCTACTGCCACGACCAGCTCACCGGCTACAAGCGCCCGCGCTCGATCGAGTTCCGCGACGAGCTGCCCAAGACCAACGTCGGCAAGATTTTGCGGCGCGAGCTGCGGGGTTGATGGGGCTTTGGGGTGGCGGCCGCACTGCCGTTGGCCAGCAGCCGCCCAGGCCTGGGTTACAACCACCGGCAACCATCCATCGCGCGCCTTCACGACAAGAGAGACAAGCCATGCCCCCTCAGCACCCCCTCCTGCCCGCCGACGTCACCGTACTCGAACGCAGCTGGCTGTCGGCCAACAACATACTGCTGACCGACGCGCACGAAACCGTGCTGGTCGACAGCGGCTACTGCACCGACGCGGCGCAGACTGTTGCGCTGGTCGAGCAGGCGCTGGACGGGCGGCCTCTCACGCGCCTGCTCAACACCCATTTGCACAGCGACCACTGCGGCGGCAACGCCGCGCTGCAGGCGCGCTGGCCGCAGGTACGCACCACCATTCCGCCCGGGCAATTCGCCGCCGTGCGCGACTGGGACGAGGCCAGGCTGAGCTACGAAGCCACCGGCCAGCAATGCCCGCGCTTTCGCGCCGACGACGAGCTGCTGCCGGACGGCACCGTGCTGCTTGCCGGCCGCCCCTGGCAGGTGCACGCCGCACCCGGGCACGACAACGACGCGGTGCTGCTGTTCCAGGCCGGCACGCGGGTGTTGATCTCGGGCGACGCGCTGTGGCAGAACGGCTTTGGCGTCGTCTTCCCCGAGCTCGACCACATTCCCGGCTTTGCCCAGGTGGGCGCCACGCTGGACCTGATCGAGCAGCTGCAGCCGGCCGTCGTCATTCCGGGCCACGGCCCGGTGTTCGACGACGTGGACACGGCGCTGGCCATCGCCCGCCGCCGCCTGGCCGGCTTCGTGGCCGACCCGCAGCGCCACGCGCGCCACGCAGCCAAGGTGCTGCTGAAATACAAGCTGATCGAGTGGCAGCACATTGCATTGCCGGACGCGCTGGCCTGGCTGGCCGGCACGCCCTACTTCGTGCGCCTGCACGACGAGCACTTTGCCGACCACGGCCTGCACGACTGGTCGCTGGCGCTGGTACAAGAACTTGCGCAGGCCGGCGCCGCCCGGCTTGAAGACGGCGTGCTGCACGACAGCTGACCCGGGTCGATCCGCGCCGTTCTCGCGTCCGCGCAACACGCCACAACCCGGTATCGAGGCGCAGGCCGGAGTCCAGAAAACAAGAAGCCGGCTCCTCCCGCCCACGTTGCCCTGCGGCAACAAACGAATCAGTACAAACCCGTAGACGCACCACGCCTGCCGTGATTTTCCCGATATTTTCACTAATGCGACTGATTCGTATCAATAATCCGCGGCGTATTCCCCGGCCTTTGAACAGAGACTCCACATGAACAATTCTTCCTATTTGAAAAAGCCACGCAGCCTGCGCCTGGTGGGCGTCGCCGCCGCGCTGCTGCCGCTGGGCGCGCTGGCGCAGACCGCCCAGCCCGCCGCAGCCGCCGAGCAGGCCGCATCGCACCAGCTGCCCACCGTGACGGTGCAGGAGCAGGCGATCGACCCCAACCCCAACGCCGAGGTCGGCGCGCCCTACAAGGCCAAAACCTCGGCCGACACGCGCCACACCCGCCCGCTGGCGGAGACGCCGCAGACCATCTCGGTCATCACCAAGACCGCCATCGACGACTCGGGCGCCACCGACTTGAAGCAGATCCTGGCCACGCAGCCGGGCATCACGCTGGGCACGGGCGAGAACGGCAACGCCTTTGGCGACCGCTACATCATCCGCGGCCAGGAGGCCAAGAGCGATGTCTTCGTCGACGGCCTGCGCGACCCCGGCATGACCACGCGCGAGAGCTTTGCGATGGAGCAGGTGGAGATCACCAAGGGCCCCAACTCCAGCTTTGCCGGGCGCGGCTCGGCCGGCGGCGCCGTCAACGCCGTGACCAAGCAGGCCACGCTGGACTACGACTTCACCCGCGCCAGCATCGGCCTGGGCACCGACAGCCACCACCGCCTGACCATGGACATGAACAAGGGCTTTGGCGACAGCTTTGCGCTGCGCGCCAACGCGTTGGTCGCCGGCGAGGACGTGCCCGACCGCGGCCCGTCGCGCCGCACGCGCAACGGCCTGGCGCTGTCGGGCCTGTGGCAGGCCAATGACGACCTGTCGGTCACGCTGGACTACTACGGCCTGCGTGCCAAGGACAAGCGGCCCGACCTGGGCGGCTTTCTGGTGGGCGATACGCCCAATCGCCGCCCTGCCAAGGGCGTGCCTGTCTACGCACAGGACAATGACTTCATGAACTCCGATGTGGATACCGGCACGGCTCGCATCAACTACCGCTTTACCCCCGATCTCAGGCTGACCAGCCTGACACGCTACGGCACCTCGGATAACGGCTACGCGACCACGGGTGCATCGTTCAATGCCTTTGCGGGGCGCCCGGCCCTGGACGGCGGCCATACCGGCTGGCAGGAGGTGAAGTACTTTGCCCACCAGGACAACCTGCGCTGGGACAAGGAAATCGGTGGTCTCAAGCACGAGTTCATCTTCAGCTTCGAATACACCGACCACAAGGTCAAATCCGGCAACTACGGCGTCACGACCACAGGTACTCCAAACTGCACCGTCTCGGGCCGTGATGGCACGCTGCAGCCTGGTTTCTGCATCACCGACGTGGACGGCGTTGCATTACCCAATATTGGCGGCCTGACCGGGCGCACCTACACGCGCCGTGGCATGACGCGTGACTGGAGCGTCAAGACCTTTGCACTGTCGGCCATGGACACCGTGGATCTGACCGACCGCTGGACCGCGTTTGGCGGCATCCGCGCCGACCACTACGACCTGAGCCTGCTCACCTACAACAACACCACGGGTGCGCAGACCGGCGACTACGGCTTCAACGACACGCTGGTGAATGGTCACTTCGGCCTGAGCTACAAGATCAATCCGTTCGGCATGGTCTACGGCAGCATCAGCTCTGCCCAGGACATCAACGGCGGCGAGGCAGACACCGGCACCAGCAGCGGCTACGGCGGTCTGGTGATCCATGACGGCAAGGCGGCCGGCGCCAAGCCCGAGACCTCGATCAACCTGGAGCTGGGCACCAAGTGGAACCTGCTGGACGACAAGCTGCTGGCCACCGCCGCCATCTTCCAGACCACCAAGAGCGACGTGATGGAGGGCGCCGACTACGACACCGTGGGCACCTTCAACACCGGCAAGAACCGCGTGCGCGGCATCGAGCTGGGGCTGGCGGGCAACGTCACGCCCAAGCTGCAGATGCAGGCCGGCGTGACCTTCATGAAATCCAAGGTGCTGGAGTCGAACACGCCAGCCAACGTTGGCCATCCGCTGTCCAACTTTGCCGACCGCTCGGCGGCCATCCAGGGCAAGTACCAACTGACGCCCAACTTCGCCTTTGGCGCGATTGCCCGCTACGAGAGCAGCAAGTGCGGCGGCCAGCCCGACACCGGTGCAGGCTTCAACGCAGCCGGCTACTGCTCGCAGCCGATACCCAGCTTCAGCGTCTACGACCTGTTTGCCACCTACAAGATCAACAAGCATGCCGACCTGCGCCTGAACGTGCTCAACGCGACCAACAAGGACTACTACACGGCGGTCTACCGCTCGGGCGCCTTTCTGTACAAGGGCGACGCGCGCGCGGTGCGGCTGACGCTGAACCTGGACTTCTGAAGCAGCGCATCCGCCGCTGGGCGCGTGAGCGCTCACCCTGAAAAGCAGGCCACCCGCCCCACCCCGGAGCGCGTGGCCTGCGGTTTTTCAGCGCCTTGCATGGGGCCGGCATGGCGGCTCGGGCGTCGCAGGCCCCCACCCCTGCCCTCCCCCAAAGGGGGAGGGAGAAAATCCGCGCTGCGCTGCGTCAATGACCGACACCGCGCGCTCGCCTACCATCGCCCGTTCATCTCTTTCCCCGCCATGAACCCTCCCGACCGCATTCCCGCCGGCATTTACAACGCCATCGACTACGAGCGCCTGGCGCCGCAGGCGATGGACGCGGGCCGCCATGCCTACGTGGCCGGCGGCTGCGGCTGGGACAGCACGGTGGCGGCCAACCGCTCGGCGTTCGGGCGCTGGCACATCGTGCCGCGGCTGCTGCGCGACGTGCGCGCCGGCCACACGCGGCTGGCGCTGGGCGGGCTGGATCTGCCCCACCCGCTGCTGCTGGCGCCGGTGGCGCACCAGCGGCTGGCGCACCCGCAGGCCGAGATGGCCACGGCGCGCGCGGCGGCCGCCACCGGCACGCTGATGGTGGCGAGCACCCTGTCGTCGTGCACGCTGGAGGACATTGCCGCCGCCTGCGGGCCGGCGCGCTGGTTTCAGCTCTATCTGCAACCGCGCCGCGAGGACTCGCTGGCGCTGGTGCAGCGCGCCGAGGCCGCGGGCTACCGCGCCATCGTGCTGACGCTGGACGCCAGCATCCAGCTGGCCAGCCGCAGCGCGCTGGCCGCGGGCTTTGCCATGCCGCCCGATTGCACGCCCGCCAATCTGGCCGGCCTTGCCCCGCCCCAGGTGCCGGCGCTGGCCGAGGGCGACAGCCGCATCTTCCAGGGCGCAATGCGCCACGCCCCCACCTGGGACGACCTGCGCTGGCTGCTGGCGCGCACCCGCCTGCCGGTGTGGGTCAAGGGCGTGCTGCACCCGCAGGACGCGGTGGCGCTCAAGGACGCCGGCTGCGCCGGCCTAATCGTCTCCAACCACGGCGGGCGCAGCCTGGACGGTGCGCCGGCCAGCCTCGCCCAGCTGCCGGCCGTGCGCGCCGCCGTGGGCGGCGGCTACCCGCTGCTGATGGACGGCGGCATCCGCAGTGGCGCCGACGCCTTCAAGACACTGGCGCTGGGCGCCAACGCGGTGCTCGTCGGCCGGCTGCAGATGTACGCGCTGGCCTGCGCCGGCGCGCTGGGCGTGGCCCACATGCTGCAGCTCTTGACCGAAGAGCTGCATGCGACGATGGCTCAGGCCGGCTGCGCCCAGCTTTGCGACATCACCCCCGACACCCTCACCCCTGCACTGCCATGCTGATCTCGATCGACAACGTACTGACCAAAACCGAAGTGGCGCAGTTTCGCGCCGAGCTGGACGCCGCCGCCTGGATCGAGGGCGCCCGCACCGCCGGCACGCTGGCCAAGGCGGTCAAGCGCAACCAGCAGATTGACGACGCCAGCGCACTGGCCACGCGCCTGGGCCAGGCCATACTGCGCCGCCTGGCCGAGACGCCGCTGTTCATCAGCGCCGCGCTGCCGCGCACCATCTACCCGCCGAAGTTCAACCGCTACGCCGGCGGCGGCCAGTACGGCGCGCACGTGGACAGCGCGCTGATGTACCTGCCCGGCACCAGCGAGCAGATGCGCACCGACCTGTCGGCCACGCTGTTCCTGGCCGAGCCCGATGAGTACGACGGCGGCGAGCTGGAGGTGGAAGGGCCGTTCGGCGTGCAGGCGGTCAAGCTGGCGGCGGGCGGCATGGTGCTCTACCCCGCAACCAGCCTGCACCGCGTGACCCCGGTGACGCGCGGCGCGCGCGTCGCCTCGTTCTTCTGGATCGAAAGCCTGGTGGCTGACGAGGGCGAGCGCACGCTGCTGTTCGACCTGGACCAGTCCATCCAGCAGCTGACCCCGCTGGTCGCGCCCGACGACATGCGGCTGGTGCAGCTGACCGGCGTGTACCACAACCTGCTGCGCCGCTGGGCCAAGGCGTAAGAGCGTGTTTACGATCTCTGTTTGATCATTCTTCCCCGTCATACCGGC
>PGEI01000113.1 GCA_002894305.1 Comamonadaceae bacterium CD01 | reverse complement strand
TACGACGCGACCCCGCTAGACCGCTGGTATCAGCGACACACCGGCGGGGTGTTGCTGCCCGTTGAACTACAGGAGGCAAGCAAGAGTGAAGAAAAAGGACGTGACACAAGGAGGCGCGGCGATGGCTTTTGACCTTACCCACGCAAGGCACGACCCAACGCATTGCTTGGCACCCGGACTATTCCGTAGCCTCAAGCGTGGCGAACGAAAACGCCTCAAGCTCGATGTGACGTACCACTACGCGGAGAACGAACAAGCGCGGTTTGTCGGCTTCGAGCCTCTTGGTGCAGATGACATGCGGCTACTACAGGGGCTTGTTGCCCTTGGCGGGCCAAAAGGCATCATTCTGACGCCAGAGCCAACAGCAGACCTTCCAAAGCAGCTAAGGCTATTCCTTGAACCGAAATTCGACGCAGTAGAGCAGGATGCGCTTGTCGTGCGGGAGAGCATGACAAAGCTGTTAGGCGAAATCGGCCTTACCGATGGAGGCGACAACATCAAGGCCATCAAGGCCAGCTTGCTGCGCATGGCAAACGTGACAGTGGTAGTCACCAAGGGCAGCAGGCAAGCATCTTTTCACCTGATGAGTTACGCCTTCGATGACGAGGATGGACGGCTGTTTGTTGCTCTGAATCCGCGCATCGCGGAGGCGATTCTTGGTAAGCGCCCCCACACCCGCATCGAGATGGCAGAAGTCCGCCAGCTCGAATCAGACCCGGCCCGCTTGATTCACCAGAGGCTTTGCGGCTGGATTGACCCCGGCAAGTCTGGGAAGGCTGAAATCGACACCCTGTGCGGCTATGTGTGGCCAGATGTGGCCGCAAACGCCAACACCATGAAAACCCGCAGGCAGACCGCCCGCAAGGCACTTGCCGAGCTTGCCGCCGTGGGTTGGACAGTGAGCGAGTACGCCAAGGGCAAGTGGGAAATCAGCAGGCCGAAGGCCCCGGCGTAACGCCACCCAACCCCCGTAGTAACGCCACCCAACCCCCGTAGTAACGCCACCCGCCCCAATCCGAAAAACCCAGCACTGGCGAGGGTTTGCGGCCGATTCGCAAAATCCTTCCATGATCTATCCAAGATCATCCACTAGGCGCGGTACTTTTCGCCGCCCTTGAGGGCGTCAAAAGTCCTTGCCAAAGCTCCCAAAAGACAAGGCCGGGACAAGCCCGGCCAGACACACCCCCCGCCGCCCGCCGCCCGCCCGCGCCGCCTTCATTCGTCCAGCGGGACAATGGACACCTTCACCCGGTAGCGTTTGGCCTCTCCCGCAGGTAGCGCAGCGGCCAGCTTGGCGAGCGTTTCGGCTGGCTTGTCGGTCGTGCTGGTGGAGCACATCGCCTCATACCCCGAACAGAAGCCATCAGAATCGCCTACAGCGGCTTTTTGGATGTTTTGGCTGCCTTGGGTTAGGGTTGGCAAAGAAAACGCGCCTATGGCCGTTTGCGGGCCTTCTGTGAGCATTGCCGGGACGGTCTTGGGCTTGCTTGTGCCGTTGATACCGAAAAATGCCGCCGCTAGGACAAGCAACAGACCACCGGCCACGATGAACGGGGCGCGGTTTGCCCGCCGTTTCGGCTGGATGGTTGGCAGATCGGGCGCGGCCTCGGTCTGGCCCTCGTCGAACAGGCCGGGTTCAAAGTCGATCTTGGCGGTTGTGCTCATGTCGGGACTCCCTCCTTGGGTGCGTCCAGCTTGGTGAAAAACTCATCGACGAAGCTGGACACTTCGACTTCCGAGAGTGGCGAAGGCTCAGGCGGCAAGCTGGCTTTCTCGCGTTGGCGGCATTCCTCCGCCGCCAGTAGGGCGCAGGCTTGCGGGCCTTCCTGCAAACGGATGCCGAGCGCGGCCAGCGCCGCGAGCATCGAGCGGCAGTGCTCTTGGGCGTAGCCGTCGCTCATGCTGTCGGTTGTCTGGCGTTCCCAGCTTTCCGGGCAATTCGGGTACAGGTAGCACTTGCGCCGGTACTCCGTCGCCCATGCCAGACGTTCAGCCAGAACGGGCGGCATGGTTGCCGCCGTGTCGGCTTGCGCGAAGAAGTAGCCGAGTCGCTTGGCTTCGGCCTGCAAGGCATCCAGTTGGGGTTCTAAGCCAGAACCGCCGAAATTTCCGTCATCCCAGCTCCAGCCCCGCCACGAGCGCATCCAGGTCGATCATCTTGCCGTCGCTCTGGAAGGTGTAATGCCCGTTCAGCAGGATGTGCCGCCAGGCCGCCGGCGATATCTGGGTCAGGAGAGCGTGCGCCTTGGCGTTGCCGCTCGCCTCGTACTTCATCAGCAGCCGCGAGAGGATGGCCGAGTTGTAGAAGATGACCGCGTTGGCGATCAGCCTGGCGCACTGGTTGCTGATCTCAATTTCGATGTCGGTGCGCCCGGTCAATTCCTTCTTGCCGCCGACCTGGGCGATGGTTGAGCGTAGCTGGTGATAGGACTCGATGCGGTTCTGTGAGCGGTGAACGTTGCGCTCCAGTTGCGGATCGCGCAGGTAGCGCAGCGTGTAGATGCTGCGGATGAGCTTGTCGAACTCGAACACCGCGCGCCGCGTGGGGTTCGGCGCGGTGTAGGTGCATAGCTTGCGGATCAGCGTGCCCTGCGTCATCTCCTTCAGTCCGAGCGTGGCGACAATCTGGTCGAGGTTCGGCTTCTCGCTGACTATGAGATCGCGGTCGATTCTCCCGGCCGGCCGGATCAGGCACTGATCGTACAGCGCCGGATCGTCGGCACTGTAGAGTTCCTTCAACTGATCGCCAAGGTCGGTGAAGCGCGGCTCGAAACGCAGGCCGAACCAGTGCAGGATAGCGAAGTTGGCCTTGTTGACGCTGTGCATGTCGCCGGTGATCGCGGTCGGCACGATGTCCGACGTGTTGCGATACCAGATGTCGAACACGTGATGGGCCTCGTAATCGTGCGCGCCGATCAGGTAGCCGTTGAGCGGCACGTGGTTGCACAGCAGCGTGTAGGCGACCACGCCCTTGCCGCGCCCAAAGTATTTGCGCGAGTGGCGCGCTTTCACGGTCGGCCGCTCGACGCCGAATTTCTGACCATCGACGGCACCGTACAGTGCATCGAGGTCGAACGAGTAGTACGGGAAGATCGGCAGCGCGGCGATGGCGTTGCTGATGCAGTCGTTGGCCGCGTGCAGCGTTGCGTGGCGCAGGTACTGTTGGTACAGTTGTTCTGTAATAACTTCTCAAGCCAAATTGATTTTTGGAGTGGATATGGAAATGGAATCAAGAATATTTTCGGTAACAGAATATATTCGTCCGTCTGACGGCGAACCAATTCGTTCAGTGGTTCTGGAAACCAAGGACTCAGCAGTTGTTGTTTGGCATGCCCATCCTGGGCAAGAAATAACCGCTCATGTTCACCCGGACGGCCAAGATACTTGGACGGTTATCTCTGGAGAGGCTGAGTATTACCAAGGAGGCGGCAAAGTCGCTCATCTAAAGGCTGGAGATATTGCCATAGCAAAACCTGGCCAAGTGCATGGCGCTCTAAATACTAGTCCAGTGCCGTTTGTATTTGTCTCAGTGGTTGCATCTGGCAACGCGGGTTTTGCGTTGGCTGAAAAATAGTCTTTCTCAAATGTGTGCCCCAGAGAGTTCTAACCCATCCATCAACACGGACGCTGCGCGATGAAGCCGCGCCGCGCCGGCTAACTCCACGTTGAGCGTCAGCTTTCCATATGTCTGGGGGTCTGCAACGGGTCGGGTGCCGTCGCGTGCGCAGTGTCAAAGCTGACATGACTAATACATGAGATGGGCTGATGCTCGCCGTCCGGTCAGGCAGCTGCCCCCCTGCAGGACTCACAGCAGTTGTATGCCACCCGTCATCCGAGACGTCAGTCGGCCTCATCCAGACCGGAACAATCTGGACGTGACGTCCGGCTGGCATTGCCGTGATCGAAATGGCGGCTAGTGACACGACTGTTGGGTCTACCCCATCGACCGGGCGCGGGACAAGCCACGTTGATCGGCTGACGGAATTTTCGGCGGTTCCGGCTTAGAACCCCCAGTTGCAAGGCGTAATAGCTCGCCATCATGTGCCGCTGCACCTTGTCTGCAATCGGCATCGTGGCGATGTTGAGCGTGTCGATCATGGCAGCGCCCATCCGTAAGTGCCCTCATTCGGAACCGGGTAGGGGTAGCAAGCGCCTTTCTCGACCTTCCAGCCCTTGCCACTGCACCGGGCAAGCCGTTGCAGTTCGCCGGACTGGGCGAAGCGGTAGGCCGTTCGCCCTTCTGGCGTGTTGGCCCATGCCGCCGCCGCTTTCTCGTCCTTGGCTTCCGTGTAGCCCGCGCCGTATCCGGCTTGGTAGCCGGAATCCTTGCCGCTGCTGTGCATGTACCAGCCGAACAGGCCGACGCACAGGAAGGCCACGGCGATGCAGCCCGCCGCCCACTGCCACATCTGCTTTGCCGATGTGTTGTGCGCGACCTCTTGCGCTGCTGCTGCTACCGCTTGCGCCAAATCCGCCTTGGCTGCTTCCGCTGATGCTTTCACGGTTGCATCCGCCGTTACCTTGAAATTGACCAAGGTATCTTTGGCTGCTTGTGCTATCGCTTGCGGGAACTTCTCATACTGGCCTTGGTAGTGTTGCAAGGCCATGAGCACCAGCCACAGCGCATCATTGTTTTTCAGGCCGAGTGCATCCCGAACCCGGTAAAGACTTTGCCGCTCCGCGTCACTAGGTTGCCTGCCGAGCAGCTTTGCAAAGCTGTCGTCTAGGTCACTCATGGACTACGGCCTCCAATACCTTTTTGGCCTCGTTGCGCCACCGCGTAAGCTCCGCACGGTTGCCAATGGGCAATTCCTTGAGTGCTACCGCAATGCTCATGCGCTTGCTGTAAATGTCATCGCTCACACGGTCGGCCATGTCCGGGAATGTCACCGATTTCCCGCCGCGTTCCTCTACCGCCGTGCGCAGCTTGGAGCCGTTGTAAAGCTCGAACTTCTTTTCTTCCCCGAAGTGTCCATTGCGTACCACATGAACATCCGCATTCGGAATTGCGTCCATGTATTCCTTTAGCAGTTCGAGGCTATCCCGTTGGCGGTTAATCACCCACAGCGTGACCAGCTTCCGCTTGAGTTCTTCAAGCGTGCTATTCAGTGTTTCACCGTAGGCGCTCACGCCCTTGTTATTCCGTGCTGCCGTGTTGATTACCACGACGCTATCCGGCTTACTATCGCACAAGTTCACTAGCTGAATCCATCCGTCCGCCTCATCCAGATTGATAAGCTCCGTTTCCGTGCTTTCTTTATAGGCTTTCCATACGTCCGGGTTAGAGGTGTCAGACTCAATCAGCAAGACGCTTTCGCCGCGCTCTTGCAGGTAATCAACCGTTGCCATCGTGACAAGCGACTTGCCAACGCCGCCCTTGCTGCCACCGATCAGGTAAATGCTTTTCGCCATGTTGCTTACTCCTTAAATGTCGTCGCTGTCAGGTTTCGGGGTGAATGTCGCCTTTGATGTATCCGCAGGCTTCTTGACGGCGGGGCGGGGCGGGGGTGTGTCTCCCGGTGCTTGCACCGGGGCTTTTTTCGCTGGCTTTGCTCTCTGCAAGTAGCTCTTGAGCGTTGGGGTTGCGATGCTCAAACCTTCGCCGCGCAGCGTCTCTGAAATCTGGTCAAGCGTGTATCCACGCTTTTGCAAAGCGGCAATCTCTTTGGATAGCACGCGCACGGCCTCTTGCTTGCTGTGCTCCTGCTTCTTCTTTTCGACTGGCGGCATATCGCGCAGCTTCGATGCGATAGCCTCTAGCTGCTCTGTCGTGTATTTCATTCTGCTAACTCCTTTGCTTACTGGTTGCGGAGTTGACAGCATAGCGCCTTTTATGCTTGTTGCAAAGTGCATCCAGTACGCCTAAACTGCTGATATGATAGTAGAGCGGTTGAGCAATACAGGATGCGGATTGTCATACACATGGCTGCGCCATGTTCCTGCCAATCCCCGCCTGCCCATTCGGCGCTTCGCTTCTCACGGTCTGGCTCATCCTGCAAGGGGTGCCCCCTTGACCCCGGACAGTGCGGCGCTTTCGCTTCTTACTGTCCAAGACACACCCCCCGCCGCCCCCCGGCGAGAAGGAGACATGATGCCATTTGAAACGCAGGGGCCGGAACCGCTGGACGCCGTTATCAATGTACGGCTGACCGCAGCGGAGAAGGCCCGCTTGAAAGAGGATGCCGACCTTGCCGGATTGAGCATGTCGGAGCTTGTCCGCCGCCGCTACTTTGGCAGGCCGATCATTGCCAACGCCGATGCCGTAATGCTCAAAGAGCTACGCCGCATCGGTGGATTGCTAAAGCACATTCACAACGAGAGCGGAGGCGTTTACAGCAAGCAAACGGCTGAGGCGCTTGTGGCGCTCAAGGGCTATTTCAGGCAGATCAACGATGATCGTTAAGAAGGTTCCTAATCCGAAGAAGTCCGCGAGCAAGGCGCAGCGTATCGGCCAGCTTACCAACTATGTCCGCTCGCCTGAGTCAGAGAGTCCGCAGGAGAAGTGCCTTTATGCCGGTGCGCGTGGCTTTCTGATGGATGATGCCAAGAGCCAAACCGCTGAGATGATTGCCATCTCTCAGGAAGCGGTTAGGAGCAAGGACACCATCAATCACTATGTCTTGAGTTGGCGCGAAGGCGAGCAACCCAGCCCTGAGCAAGTGGAAGAAGCGGTAAGCATCTTTATGGATGAACTCGGGTGGAAAGACCATCAAGCCATCTATGGCCTGCATTCCGATACCGACAATATTCACCTGCACATCGTCATCAACCGGGTTCATCCTGAAACGCTCAAGATCGTTGAGAAGAACCGGGGTTTTGATATTGAACTGGCGCACAAGGCCATTGCCCGGATTGAGCACGCGCAAGGCTGGCAGCGTGAGCAAAACGGGCGCTATCAGGTGTTGGAAAACGGGGAGCTTGGCCGAGCGCCATACGACCCGGAAAAGCCGCGCCAGCCCGACCAAAAGAAGCGGGACATGGAGAACCGCACCGGGGAGAAGTCAGCCCATCGAATCGCCATTGAGGACGGCGCAGCGATCATCAAGCAGGCGCAAAGCTGGGAGCAGTTGCACCGCGAGTTAGCAGGCAAGGGGATGCGATACGAGAAAACCGGCAGCGGGGCAACCGTGTTTGTCGGGGATGTTGGCGTGAAGGCCAGCGACGTAGACCGTAACGCGAGCCTTGCCAAGATGCAGAAGCGTCTAGGCGAGTATCAGCCCGCGCCGCAGCGTCAGCAGGTTGCGCAGCGCGAGCCAGAGCCGATCAAGCCAGACGTGCCGGGATGGAAGGACTACATCACCGGGCGAAAGGCGCACTACGCGGAGAAGAACGCGGACAAGCTGGCACAGGACAAGCGGCAGGAGCAGGAGCGCAAGCAACTTGCCGAGCAGCAGAAGGCCCGCCGCGATGAACTCATGCGCGGCAACTGGAAGGGCAAAGGCGAAGTGCTCAACGCCATGCGCAGCGTGATTGCCGCCGAGCAGGCCGCAGAGAAAGCAGCTTTGAAAGAGAAGCACCAGAAGCAGCGCGAGCAGCACCGGCAGCAGTTCCGACCCTATCCCGACCTGGAGCAGTGGCAGCGGATGCAGAAAAGCCCGGAGCTTGCCGAGCAGTGGCGACACCGGGCCAGCGAGCCGCAGCGCATCGAGGGCGACCGCAGCGAGCCGCCGACACCGCGAGACATCCGCGCCTATCAGCCGGAAATCGTGGGCAAGCAGGTGCATTACAGCCGCAAGGAAGAAGCGGGGCCGGGCGGGGGTGTGTCTTTCGTGGACAAGGGCAAGAGCATCGACATTCACGACTGGCGCAACCGGGACAGCACGCTTGCCGCCTTGCAGCTATCGGCGCAGAAGTGGGGCAGCTTCACCGTAACCGGGAACGACGAATACAAGGCCATGTGCGCGAAGTTAGCAGCAGAGCACGGCTTCAAGATCACGAATCCAGAGCTTCAGGAGAGCATCCAGCAGGAGCGGCAGCGGATACAGCAGGAGAGGGCGCAGGCGATGAAATCGGAGCAGCTAAAGCAGTTCGAGCGGTACGCGGAAGCGGTAGGTGCGGAGCGTTACCGGGTAACGTCCATCAAGATGCAGGCAGACGGCAGGAAGCAAACCTTCATCCTCGACAAGAAGGACGGCATCACGCGGGGCTTCACACCGCAGGAGATCGAGCAGCGCACGCCGGAGATGCAGCGCCTACAGCGCCGGGGCGAAAACCTCTACTACACGCCGCTATCGGACAAGAAGCATCACATCCTCATCGACGACATGAACCGGGAGAAACTGGAGCGGCTTATCCGCGACGGCTACCAGCCCGCCGCCGTGCTGGAATCCAGCCCCGGCAACTATCAGGCCATCATCACCGTGCCGAAGCTGGGGACGGCCCACGATAAGGACGTTGGCAACCGCCTGAGCGATGCCCTGAACCGCGAATACGGCGACCCGAAGCTATCGGGAGCCATCCACCCGCACCGCGCACCCGGCTACGAGAACCGCAAGCCCAAGCACCAGCGGGAGGACGGCAGCTATCCCGAGGTGCGTTTGCTCAAGGCCGAGCGCCGCGAGTGCGTCAAGGCGCTGGCCTTGTCCAGCCAGATCGACGCCGAGTATCAGCGGCAAGCCGCCTTGAAGGCGCAGCAGCCCGAGCGCAGCAAAGCTAAGCCCGCCTTGGAGCTTGCAGCGGCCAGCGGCAGCGCGATCGACGCCTATCAGCGGCATTACCGCGACGTGCTCAAGCGGCAGCGTGGCGGCGAGGTGGACTTGTCCCGCTTGGATTCCATGATTGCCGTGCGTATGCGTGTCACCGGCCACGATCAAGCGGCCATCGAGGGCGCTATCCGCCAGTGTGCCCCGGCCACCCGACAGAAGGACGAGGGGCGCGACTGGAACGACTACGCGCAGCGCACCGCCCGCTATGCCTACAGCGCCGCAGGCGACCGGCAAGCCGCCGACCTGGGCAAGTACCGGCAGCAATGGGAAAAGCTGGAAGGGCGGGAGCCAGTACGCCAGCAGGAGCAGGCCAAGGCGCAGAAGATCGAGCGCGACAACTCGCCGGGAATGAGTCTCTAGCGTTGCGCGGTGGTTGTGATATACTTGTATAGCGTTTTCAGAATAGGAGCCGAAACATGCTTGCAATCCGACTGCCCGCCGAAGTGGAAACCCGCCTTGAAGCACTGGCGCAGGCCACAGGGCGCACCAAGACTTTCTATGCCCGCGAAGCCATCCTTGAGCACTTGGATGACCTCGAAGATTTGTACCTTGCAGAGCAACGCCTGATCGACATTCGCGCAGGCAAAACCCAAACCGTGCCACTCGAAGAAGTGATGAAACGCTATGGCGTGGAAGGTTGAACTCGACCCAGCCGCCGAGCGCGAGCTAGGCAAGATCGACCCGCAGACCGCCCGCCGCATCCTCGCTTTTTTGCATGGCCGCGTCGCCCAGCTCGACGACCCGCGCAGTATTGGCGAAGCCCTCAAAGGCTCCAAACTGGGCGCCTTCTGGAAATACCGCGTTGGGGATTGGCGAATCATCGCCAGCATCGAGGACGGTGCTTTGCGCATCCTCGTTATGCGCATCGGCAATCGTAAGGAGGTTTACCGCCAATGATCGAATACAGCTACAAGATCGACCCCCGCCCCGCCGACCTTGGCGGCGGGTGGCGGTTGCGCCTGTTGGAAAGCGGCGAGGAAGTCGGCGGCGGAGTGTTCCCGTTGTCCGAGTACGCCACAGCAGAGAACGCAGAGGAAGCGGCCAGCTACGCCTATGAGGACGCCTTGGCCGAGGCTTCGGCGTGGCTGGCATCGAGGGGCGAAAATTGAGCGGCGCGGCAGGGGATTGCGGCCCCGGCAGCGCCTAACCATAACCGTTCTAAACAGGAGAACAGCATGGCTTTGGACATTATGGCGGCCTTCACCAATGAGCCGCCAGAACTTGATTTCATCTGGCCCGGATTCTTGGCCGGAACCGTGGGCGCACTTGTCGCACCTGGTGCAACTGGCAAGAGCTTTTTTGCTCTTGAAGCGGCTATGTCAATCGCTTGCAGTGTGGCAGGCGGCGACCTTGTAGGACTGGCCCCGGCGCACACCGGGCGCGTGGTTTATCTCGCTGGCGAAGATCCACAGCCCGCCCTTGTGCGGCGTGTCCACGCCATCGGCCAGCACCTCAACCAGTTGGCCCGCGAAGCCATCGCCGAGAACCTGATGCTTGAGCCGATCATGGGCAAGCGGTTGAACGTGATGGACGAGGCGCACTTGCGTCGCGTCATCGACTACAGCGCAGGGGCGCGACTGATTGTGCTGGACACCTTGAGCCGCATTCACAGCCTCGACGAGAACAGCAATGGCGACATGGCCCACCTTGTTTCCGTGTTGGAACACATCGCGGCAACCACCGGGGCGGCTGTCCTGTACCTGCACCACGTCAACAAGGGCAGCGCCCGCGACGGCCAGACCGACCAGCAGCAGGCAGCGCGGGGCGCGTCTGCCCTGATCGACAACGCCAGATGGTGCGGCTATGTCGCCAAAATGACGGAGCAGGAAGCCGAGCGCATGAGTGACCGGGGCTTTGATCGTGCGCCCATCGGCAACGAACGGCGCGGCCTTTTTGTCCGCTTTGGCGTGAGCAAGCAGAACTACGACGCGACCCCGCTAGACCGCTGGTATCAGCGACACACCGGCGGGG
>PGEI01000112.1 GCA_002894305.1 Comamonadaceae bacterium CD01 | reverse complement strand
GCCCAGACGTAGCACGCCTGGAGGTGAGTTATTCAGAGCATCCTTAACGGGCATTTGAGTGCATGTTGAAAACCAGTGATGTGTACCGCCTCATCGTTCGGTAACCTGCATCCAAATGCTTTTATCTTTCGTTATCAGGCATGCATCCACATTGTGGTTGGCTGCCGTGGAGAGCGCATGTCCGCCCCCACGCTTGCTCATTGAAAACTGTGGATGTTGCACTTCGGGTTTGAATCCGCCACAGCTATCGCTGCTTGGGCCAAAAACAACAAAGGCAACCCTTGGGTTGCCTTTGTTTTCAGCGGGTGTCGAGAGCTTATTTGCGCTGCGGCGGCACGTCGGTGCAGCTGCCATGCGCCACCTCGGCCGCCATGCCGATGCTTTCGCCCAGCGTGGGGTGCGGGTGGATGGTCTTGCCGATGTCCACGCTGTCGGCACCCATCTCGATGGCCAGCGCAACCTCGCCAATCATGTCGCCCGCGTGCGTGCCGACGATGCCGCCGCCCAGGATGCGGTGCGTCTCTTCGTCGAACAACAGTTTGGTAAAGCCTTCGTCGCGTCCGTTGGCAATCGCTCGGCCCGACGCTGCCCAGGGGAACAACCCCTTCCTGACCTTGATGCCCTGGGCCTTGGCCTGGTCTTCGGTCAGGCCGACCCAGGCGACTTCGGGGTCGGTGTAGGCAACACTGGGGATCACGCGGGCGTTGAACGCGGCACTGGCCAGTGCCTTGTCGCCCTTGAGCTCGCCTGCAATCACCTCGGCCGCCACGTGCGCCTCGTGCACTGCCTTGTGCGCCAGCATGGGCTGGCCGACGATGTCGCCGATGGCAAAGATGTGCGGCACGTTGGTGCGCATCTGGATGTCGACGTCGATGAAGCCGCGGTCGGTGACGGAGACGCCAGCCTTGTCCGCGCCGATCTTCTTTCCGTTGGGGCTGCGACCCACGGCTTGCAGCACCAGGTCGTAGGTCTGCGGCTCGGGGGCGCTGCCGCCCTCTTCTGCCGGAGCAAAGCTGACCTTGATGCCCTCGGGCGTGGCTTCGGCGCCCACGGTCTTGGTCTTCAACATGATGTTGTCGAAGCGGTACGCGTTCATCTTCTGCCAGACCTTGACCAGGTCGCGGTCGGCGCCCTGCATCAGGCCGTCGAGCATCTCGACCACGTCCAGACGCGCGCCCAGCGTCGAGTACACCGTGCCCATCTCCAGGCCGATAATGCCGCCGCCCAGGATGAGCATGCGCTTGGGAACGCTTGCCAGCGCCAGCGCGCCGGTGCTGTCGACCACGCGCGGATCATCGGGCATGAAGGGCAGGCGCACTGCCTGGCTGCCGGCCGCGATGATGGCGCGCTGGAAGGCGACGACTTTTTTGGTGCCGGTCTTGTCCTGCCCGTCACCCGTGGTCTCTTCCACTTCCAGGTGGTTGGCGCCGACAAAGCTGCCGTAGCCGCGCACGACGGTGACCTTGCGCATCTTGGCCATCTGACCCAGACCACCAGTCAGCTTACTGATGACTTTTTCCTTGTGCCCGCGCAGTTGGTCGATGTCGACCCGTGGCGCGCCGAAGTCGATGCCGGCACTTTTGAGATGGCTGACTTCGTCCATGACGGCCGCCACGTGCAGGAGCGCCTTGGATGGGATGCAGCCCACGTTCAGGCACACGCCGCCCAGCGTCGCGTAGCGCTCGACGAGTACCACGTTCAGCCCGAGGTCGGCCGCGCGAAACGCTGCCGAGTAGCCGCCGGGGCCGCCGCCGAGCACGAGCACGTCGCAATTGATGTCAGCATTGCCGCCAAAGCTGGCTGCGCTGGGTGCGGGGGTCGATGCGGGCGCGGGTGCTGCAGCCGGCGCGGCCGCGGGCGCCGCAGCGCCGGCATCCGCCTCAAGCGTCAACACCACCGAGCCCTTGCTGATCTTGTCGCCCAGTTTGACCTTAAGCTCCTTGACCACGCCTGCGGCGCTGCAGGGGATTTCCATCGAGGCCTTGTCGCTCTCAACGGTGATCAGGCCCTGTTCTTCCTTGACCCGGTCACCAGGCTGCACCAGGATTTCGATGACGCCAACTTCGGAGAAGTCACCAATGTCGGGTACCACAATGTCCATCACTGCCATGTCGGATCTCCTTTACAGCAGGATGCGGCGGTAGTCCGCCAGCACGGCGCCCAGATAGGCATTGAAGCGCGCGGCGGCTGCGCCGTCGATCACGCGGTGGTCGTAGGACAGGCTCATTGGCAGCGTCAGGCGCGCCGCGAAGGCCTTGCCGTCCCACACGGGCTTCATCGATGAGCGTGACAGTCCCAGGATGGCCACTTCGGGCGCGTTGATGATGGGGGTGAAGTGCGTGCCACCAATGC
Organism: Comamonadaceae bacterium CD01; assembly: GCA_002894305.1. Lineage (GTDB taxonomy): Bacteria > Pseudomonadota > Gammaproteobacteria > Burkholderiales > Burkholderiaceae_C > Comamonas_C > Comamonas_C faecalis. The sequence continues at coordinate 8,550 of PGEI01000112.1, read as the reverse complement.
CGCCCAGCGAGCTGATGGTGAAGCAGCCGCCCTGCATGTCAGCCACGCCCAGTTTGCCCTCGCGCGCCTTGGCCGCCAGTTCGCCCATTTCGGCGCTGATTTGCAGCAAGCCCTTCTGGTCGGCGTCCTTGAGCACCGGCACCACCAGGCCGTTGGGCGTGTCGGCGGCAAAGCCGATGTGGAAGTAGTTCTTGTAGACCAGCACGTCGCCGTCCAGCGAGGCGTTGAACTCGGGGAATTTCTTCAGCGCTGCAACGACGGCCTTGATGACGAAGGCGAGCATGGTCACCTTGACGCCGTTCTTGGCCTTTTCGTTGTCCTTGTTGGTGGATACGCGGAAGGCCTCCAGCTCGGTGATGTCCGCCTCGTCGTTGTTGGTGACGTGCGGAATCATGACCCAGTTGCGCGAGAGGTTGGCGCCGCTGATCTTCTTGATGCGCGACAGCTCTTTGCGCTCGACGGGGCCGAACTTGGCGAAGTCGATCTTGGGCCAGGCCAGCAGGTCCAGGCCCACGCCGGAGCCACCGGCCGGCGCCTTGGCGGCCTGCGCCTGGGTCTGCGCGCTACCGGCCATGACGGCGCGGGTGAAGCTCTGCACGTCTTCCTGCGTGATGCGGGCCTTGGGGCCCGTGCCCTTGACCTCGTCCAGCGGCACGCCCAGCTCGCGGGCAAACTTGCGCACCGAGGGGCTGGCGTGCGGCAGGCGGCCGGTGGGCGCCGCCGTGGGCTGGTGCGCGGGCGCGGCAGCTGGTGCGGCAGCTGGTGCGGCAGCTGGTGCGGCGACAGGCGCCGCGACCTGGGCTGCGGGCGCTGGAGCGGCTGCCGCAGGAGCGGGGGCAGCGGCAGCAGGTGCTGCGGCCGGGGCGGCTGCCGCCTGGCCTTCGATGATGGCCACCAGGTCGCCGATGTTGACCTTGTCGCCCAACTGCACCTTGAGCTGCTTGAGCACGCCGGCAGCGGGCGATGGGATTTCCATCGACGCCTTGTCCGACTCGACGGTGAACAGCGACTGCTCCAGGGCAACCGTGTCGCCCTCCTTGGCCAGCAGCTCGATGACGGCGACGTCCTTGAAGTCGCCGATGTCGGGCACGTGTACTTCGATGCTGGCGGCCGCGCCGACGGGCGCCGCAACCGTGGCTGCTGCAACGGGCGCGGGCGCGGGTGCTGGTGCGGAGGCCGCTGGTGCAGCAGCAGCCGGCGCAGAAGCGCTGGCCTGCGCGGGGACGGCGGCTGCCGTCTCCAGCACGGCAATCACGCTGCCTTCGCTGATCTTGTCGCCCAGCTTGACCTTGAGCTCCTTGAGCACGCCGGCGTGGCTGGAGGGGATTTCCATTGACGCCTTGTCCGACTCCACCGTGATCAGCGACTGCTCGACGCGAATGGTGTCACCCACCTGCACCAGCACCTCGATCACGCCCACTTCATCAAAGTCGCCAATATCGGGCACTTGAATGTTGACCAATGCCATGTCTTGTCTCCCGGCCCGTCAGGCGTGCAAGGGGTTGATCTTGTCGGCGTCGATGCCGTACTTGGTGATGGCCTGGGCCACCTTCTCCATCGGCAGCTTGCCCTCGTCGGCCAGGGCCTTGAGCGCCGCAACGGTGATGTAGTGGCGGTTGACCTCGAAGTGCTCGCGCAGGCGGCTGCGGAAGTCCGAGCGGCCAAAGCCGTCGGTGCCCAGCACCTTGTAGCCGCGGTCGGCCGGAATGAACGGGCGGATCTGCTCGGCGTAGTTCTTCATGTAGTCGGTCGCTGCCACCACGGGGCCGGGATGGCCGGCCAGCTGCTGCGCGACGAACGGCACGCGCGGCGCTTCCAGAGGATGCAGCATGTTCCAGCGATCCACATCCTGGCCTTCACGCGTCAACTCGTTGAAGCTGGTGCAGCTCCAGATGTCGGCCTGCACGCCCCAGTCGGTGGCCAGCAGCTTTTGCGCCTCGAACGATTCACGCAGGATGGAGCCCGAGCCCAGCAGTTGCACGCGCTTGTCGCCCTCGGCTCCGGGCTTGCACAAATACATGCCCTTGATGATCTGCTCCTCGGTACCGGGGATCAGGCCCGGCATGGCGTAGTTCTCGTTGAGCAGAGTGATGTAGTAGAAGATGTTGTCCTGCTTCTCGACCATGCGCTTCAGCCCCCGATGCAGGATCACCCCCACTTCGTGCGCAAAAGTCGGGTCGTAGCTGACGCAGTTGGGTATGGTGTTGGCCAGGATGTGGCTCTGGCCATCCTCGTGCTGCAGCCCCTCGCCGTTGAGCGTGGTGCGCCCGGAGGTGCCGCCCAGGATGAAGCCGCGCGCCAGCATGTCGCCGGCGGCCCAGGCAAAGTCGCCAAAGCGCTGGAACCCGAACATCGAGTAGTAGATGTAGAACGGGATCATGATGCGGTTGTTGGACGAGTACGACGTCGCCGCAGCGATCCACGAGCACATGCCGCCGGCCTCGGTAATACCTTCCTGCAGGATCTGGCCGTCAGTGGTTTCCTTGTAGTACATGACCTGCTCACGGTCGACCGGTGTGTACAGCTGTCCCTTGGGGTTGTAGATGCCGATCTGGCGGAACAACCCCTCCATGCCGAAGGTGCGCGCCTCGTCGACCAGGATGGGCACGACGCGCGGGCCCAGCGCCTTGTCGCGCAGCAATTGGGTGAGAAACCGCACATAGGCCTGGGTGGTGCTGATCTCGCGGCCCTCGGCCGTGGGTTCGAGCACTGCCTTGAAGGTCTCCAGATCCGGGATGGTGAAGTTCTCGTCGGCCTTCTCGCGGCGCACCGGCAGGTAGCCGCCCAGCGCCTTGCGCCGCTCGTGCAAGTACTTCATCTCCGGCGTGTCGTCGGCCGGCTTGTAGAACGGCAGCTGATCCAGGTCGGCGTCCGACACCGGGATGCCGAAGCGGTCGCGGATGTAGCGGATGTCCTCGTCGTCGAGCAGCTTGGTCTGGTGCACGGTGTTCTTGGCCTCACCGGCCTTGCCCATGCCATAGCCCTTGACGGTCTTGACCAGCAGCACCGTGGGTTGGCCCTTGTGCTCATTGGCGGCGTGGAAGGCAGCAAAGACCTTTTCCGGATCGTGGCCACCGCGGCGCAGCTCCCAGATGTCGTCGTCCGACAGGTGCTCGACCATCTTGGCCGTTTCCGGGTACTTGCCGAAGAAATGCTCGCGAATGTAGGCGCCGTCCTTGGCGCGGTAGGTCTGGTAATCGCCGTCCACCGTTTCCATCATCAGCTGGCGCAGCTTGCCGTCCTTGTCGCGGCGCAGCAGGTCGTCCCAGCCCTTGCCCCACAGCAGCTTGATGACATGCCAGCCGGCGCCGCGGAAGTCGCCCTCCAGTTCCTGGATGATCTTGCCGTTGCCGCGCACCGGGCCATCGAGGCGCTGCAGATTGCAGTTGATGACGAAGATCAGATTGTCCAGCCCCTCGCGCGTGGCCAGCGTGATGGCGCCGCGGCTCTCGGGCTCATCCATCTCTCCATCGCCCAGGAACACCCAGACCTTGCGGTTGTCGGTCTTGGCAATGCCGCGCGCGTGCAGATATTTCAGGAAGCGCGCCTGATAGATAGCCATCATCGGGCCCAGGCCCATGCTGACGGTGGAGTACTGCCAGAAGCCGGGCATCAGGTGAGGGTGCGGGTAGCTCGACAGACCCTTGCCGTGCACCTCCTGGCGGAAGTTTTCCAGCTGCTCCTCGGTGATGCGCCCTTCCAGGTAGGCGCGGGCATAAATGCCGGGCGCGCTGTGGCCCTGGAAGTAGATGGCGTCGCCGCCGTGGTCTTCGCTCTCGGCGTGCCAGAAATGGTTGAAGCCGGCGCCCCACATGCTGGCCAGCGATGCGAACGAGCCGATATGCCCGCCCAGCGAGCCGCCGTCTTCCGGATGAATGCGGTTGGCCCGCACCACCATGGCCATGGCGTTCCAGCGCATGTAGGCGCGCAAGCGCTTTTCGATCGCGATGTTGCCAGGGCAGCGCGCCTCTTGTTCGGGCTCGATGGTGTTGACGTAGCCGGTGTTGGCCGAAAAAGGCAGGTCGATGCTGCTCTGGCGCGCCTCTTCCAGCAACTGCTCGAGCAGGAAGTGGGCGCGTTCGGGACCTTCTTTTTCAATGACCGCCGACAACGCATCCAGCCACTCGCGTGTCTCTTGTCGGTCTTGATCAATGGCCGAATGTGGGTGGTTCGCGTCAGACATACCGAGTCTCCTTTTGCATCAAAGGTGGGAGGTGAAACTGGCGGCAAGTTTCGCACAGATCACCAAAATTTCAAATAACAATTTTGTTTTTCATATACCGATAAATTACCGCGACCGCATAAATCTCCAATTAAAAACCTACGCTTACACTCTCGGTCATGAATATGCCTGCCAACGCCCCGGCTGCGTCGCCCTCTGCGCTCAAGAAGCTGGCGCGGCGCTGGCAACAGTGGTGGCGTGGCCTCACGCCCCACCGGCAAGACCGTTTTGCTGCCCTGGCCCCGCTGGTGGCGGTCGTGCTGTTCCTGTTGGCCATTGCCACCTCGTTCTGGTACCTGCGCGCAGAAGAAATCGACCGGGAGAGAGAGGCGCTGCGCCGCGATGTGGAATATGCCCAGCAGCGTGTGCGCCTGCGTTTGCTCGAACGTCAGGAGCAAATCATGCGCATCGCCCGCGACCTGTCAAATCATGAGCTGCAGCGCAGTGACTTTGCACTGCGTGCCGAGAACCTGATCAGCCAGTATCCGGAGCTGCAATCCGTGACGCTGATCGACGCACGGCGCAACATCCGCCTGAGCCAGGCCGCGCCAACGGTTGGCAGCAGCCAGCTGCGCGTGGCCGGTGAGGTGCTCAAGTCCGGCGCGGCCGCCACGCTCTTCGAGCTCACGCGCGACCTGGGCCAGCCGGTCTATGCACAGCCGCCGGTGGGCGATGACGGCGCGCCGCCGCCGTTGCTGCAGTTGATGGTGCCGCTGTCGGCCAATGGTGCTTTTGGCGGCGTCGTGCTGGCCGAGTACTCGGTCGACAGCCTGCTGCGCTACGCCACGCCCACCGAAGTGCTCTCGCGTTACGCGGTCACCTTCGTCGATTCCAGCCACCACGTGCTGGCGGGCACGCCGCTGGAGCCGGGCCTGCGCGAACGCATGCCCTGGGACACGTGGGCCAACGCCTACGAGGTTGCCGTCTCTCCCGTGGGCAATGGGCTGGTGCTGCGCGCCCAAGCCTACCGCACCTCGCTGGGACTGGTGGGCAACGGCCTGTTCTGGCTGGTGGGCGTACTCAGTGTGATGACCGTGTGGCTGCTCGTGGCCACATGGCGCCATACGCGCCGGCGCATGCGTACGCAGGAGGCGCTGATCGTCGAGACCAACTTTCGCCGCGCCATGGAGAACTCGGTGCTGACTGGCATGCGCGCCCTGGATCTGCAGGGGCGCATCACCTACGTCAATGCCGCGTTCTGCCAGATGACCGGCTGGAGCGAGAAGGAACTGGTCGGCCAGACGCCACCCTATGTCTATTGGCCTGAATCCGAATACGAAAACCTCAAGGCCAAGCTGACCGAGGAACTGTCGGGCAAAAGCGTTCCCGGAGGGTTTCAGGTGCGCGTGCGCCGCCGCAATGGCAGCATCTTCGACGCGCGGCTGTACGTCTCGCCGCTGATCGACGCGCACGGCCAACAAACCGGCTGGATGACCTCGATGACGGACATCACCGAGCCCAACCGCATTCGCGAGCAGTTGTCGGCCTCGCACGAGCGCTTCACCATCGTGCTCGAATCGCTGGATGCGTCGGTGTCGGTCGCACCGCTGGGCAGCGAGGAGCTGTTGTTCGCCAACCGCCTGTACCGCCAATGGTTCGGATCGCAAACCACGGGCCACCTGCAAATGGTGGCCCAGGGCGGGGTGCTGCGCGCCAGCACCCCGCGCGACGACAATGACGCCGCGCTGGCGGCACTTTCCACCAACCGCAAGGGCGGTGCGCCCTCGGGCAACGCCGAAATCTATCTGCCCGAGCTGGACAAATGGCTGGAGGTGCGCTCGCGCTACCTGAACTGGGTCGACGGGCGCCTGGCACAAATGGTGATTGCCACCGATATCACCCAGCGGCGCTTGGCCGAAGAGCAGGCCGCGCGCCAGACCGAGCGCGCGCAGTCGGTCAGCCGCCTGATCACGATGGGCGAGATGGCTTCCAGCGTTGCGCACGAGCTCAACCAGCCGCTGACCGCGATCAGCAACTACTGCAGTGGCATGATCTCGCGCATCGAGAAAGGCCAGATCGCCGAGGACATGCTGCTTGCCGCGCTGCATAAAACGGCGCACCAGGCGCAGCGCGCCGGCCAGATCATCCAGCGCATCCGCGCCTTCGTGAAGCGCAGTGAGCCCAACCGCCAGCTCGCGCGGGTCGAGTCCATGGTCGGCGAGGCCGTGGAACTGGCCGAGATCGAGCTGCGCCGCCACAACGTGCGCCTGACGCACTACGTTGCCGCGCGCCTGCCTCCCGTGATGGCCGACTCCATCCTGATCGAGCAGGTTCTGATCAACCTGATGAAGAACGGCGCCGAGTCGATTGCCAATGCCCAGCGCCCGCCGCACCAGCGCGCCGTGGAGCTGCGCGTCGTGCCCCAGCAGCTCAACGGCCAGGCCGGCGTGGAGTTCGTGGTGCAGGACACGGGGCGCGGCCTGGCGCCCGAGGTGCTGGCGCATTTGTTCGAAGCCTTCTACTCCACCAAGAGCGAAGGCATGGGCATGGGACTGAATCTGTGCCGCAGCATCGTCGAGTCGCACCAGGGCAGGATGCATGTACAGAACCTCTACAATGCCGACGAGGTCGTCGGCTGCAGGTTCTCCTTCTGGCTCCCCCTGGCAAGCCCCCTGCCCACAGCGGCCACTTCTGACCCACCTCCCGACCCAAGGATTACTGCATGAGTTTTTTCCCGAAAAAAGGCACCGTATACGTTGTTGATGACGATGAAGCCGTCCGAGACTCCCTTCAGTGGCTGCTCGAAGGCAAGGACTACCGGGTGCGCTGCTTTGATTCGGCCGAAACCTTTTTGTCGCGCTACGACCCGCGCGAGGTCGCCTGCCTGATCGTCGACATCCGCATGAATGGCATGTCGGGGCTGGAACTGCAGGATCGCCTGCTCGAACGCAAGTCTCCCCTGCCGGTGGTCTTCATCACCGGCCATGGCGATGTCCCGATGGCCGTGGACACGATGAAGAAAGGCGCGATGGATTTCATCCAGAAGCCTTTCAACGAGACCGAGCTGCTGGTGTTGGTCGAGCGCATGCTGGAGCACGCACGCGACGCCTTCGCCGAGTATCAGCAGGCAGCCAACCGCGACGCGTTGCTGTCCAAGCTCACCGGCCGCGAGGCGCAGGTGCTCGAACGCATCGTCGCCGGCCGCCTGAACAAGCAGATCGCCGACGACTTGGGCATCAGCATCAAGACCGTGGAGGCGCACCGCGCCAACATCATGGAAAAACTCGGCGCCAACACGGTGGCCGACCTGCTCAAGATCGCCCTGGGCCAGCACACCGCCAAGGCCTGACAGCACTGCTTCAACAGCTGCCTGAATTCGCTGCACCAGCGACAGGCAGCTTTTCATTTGTAGCGAAAGAAACCTCCATGACTGCCCAATTGATCGACGGCAACGCCCTCTCGCGCCAGCTGCGCGCACAGGTCGCCGAATACACCGCAGCGCTCAAGCGCGACCATGGCATCACACCGGGACTGGCCGTGGTGCTGGTCGGCGACAACCCGGCCAGCCAGGTCTATGTGCGCAACAAGGTCAAGGCCTGCGAAGATGTGGGCTTCAACTCGGTGCTCGAAAAATACGACGCCAGCCTGACCGAGGCCGAACTGCTGGCGCGCATCGAGGCGCTCAACCAAGATCCTGCCATCCACGGCATTCTGGTGCAGTTGCCGCTGCCCGCGCACATCGACGACCACAAGGTCATTGAAACCATCTCGCCGCTCAAGGACGTTGACGGCTTTCACGTCGCCAGTGCCGGCGCGCTGATGGTGGGTGAGGTCGGTTTCAAGGCCTGCACGCCCTACGGCTGCATGAAGATGCTCGAATCGATCGGCATGAAGGATCTGCGCGGCAAGCACGCCGTCGTCATCGGGCGCTCCAACATCGTCGGCAAGCCCATGGCCATGATGCTGCTGGCCGCCAACGCTACGGTCACCATCTGCCACAGCGGAACAAACGACCTGGGGGCGATGACGCGCCAGGCCGACATCGTCGTTGCAGCCGTGGGCAAGCGGGACGTGCTGACAGCCGACATGGTCAAGCCCGGAGCCGTGGTGATCGATGTGGGCATGAACCGCAACGACGCCGGCAAGCTGTGCGGCGACGTGGACTTCAACAGCGTGCGCGAGGTCGCGGGCTACATCACACCAGTGCCCGGCGGCGTTGGCCCGATGACCATCACCATGCTGCTGGTCAACACGCTGGAGGCCGCGCAGCGCGCCGCAGACGCACGCAGCTGAACCCGACGCCCATCGGGTCTGCAGAAAAGACAAACCCCGCCAAGGCGGCAATGCCGGTAAGTTAAGCCAAGACCCTTCTGGGCCTTGGCTGTTTG
>PGEI01000111.1 GCA_002894305.1 Comamonadaceae bacterium CD01 | reverse complement strand
GACAAGCGAAGCCGACAAAGTAATCGGTTGATATGGAAATGGAATAAGCCCTCCTTCACGAAAGGCCGAACACCATGTTCATGACCCCGATCGACACCAGCGCGCTGGACTACGGCGCCAGCACCACCGCCACCACCACGCAGGACGGCACCGACCCGGCGGCGATGCAGGACCGCTTCCTCAAACTCCTGGTCGCGCAGCTGAACAACCAGGACCCGATGAATCCGCTGGACAACGCGCAGATGACCACGCAGATGGCGCAGATCAACACCGTCACCGGCCTGCAGCAGCTCAACCTGACGATGCAGGGCATGGTCGAGGAGTTCTCCACGATGCAGCAGATCCAGGGCATCTCGCTGATCGGCCGCTCGGTGCTGACCGAAGGCAACCGCATGTCCTGGGACGACGGCCAGGCCAAGGGCCACTTTGATCTGTCGGCCTCGGCGCAGGACGTGCAGATCGACATCCTCACGCCCGGCGGCGTGCTGGTCGATACCGTCAAGCTGGGCGCGATGGAGCGCGGCCGCGCAAGCTTTGAATGGGACGGCAGCGACTACAGCGGCAACCACGCCGACCTGCGCTACCAGGTGCGCGCCACCAACGGCGAGAGCGCCGTCGCCAGCACGGCGCTGCAGCAGTCGGACGTGGTCGCCACCGGCTCCAGCGCCGGAGCACTGACGCTGACGCTCTCCAACGGCGACGTCGTCAACTACTTCCGCGTCTACGGCGTGCTGTAACGCCCCACCCACCGAACCGCACCAGGAGCACACCATGGGTTTCCAGCAAGGCCTGTCCGGCCTCAACGCCTCGTCCAAGAACCTGGACGTGATCGGCCACAACATCGCAAACTCCAACACCACCGGCTTCAAGGCCTCGCGCACCGAGTTCGCCGCAATGGTGGCGTCGAGCATCGGCGCGGCCAGCGCCAACAACGCCGGCATCGGCGTGGAGATCGGCGCCATCGCCCAGCAGTTCAGCCAGGGCAACATCACGGTGACCGGCAACAACATGGACGTGGCCATCAACGGCAACGGCTTCTTCACGCTGCAGATGCCGGACGGCTCGCGCGCCTACACGCGCGCCGGCGACTTCAAGCTCGACGACGTGGGCAACGTCGTCACCAACAGCGGCGGCCAGGTCATGGGCTACCCGATCGATCCGGTCACCGGGCTGCGCACCTCCAGCACGCCGGTGCCGCTCACCTTCCCGACGGCCGCGCCCATTCCGGCCAAGCAGACCAGCGCCATCAAGATGGGGCTGAACCTGGACGCGCGCGTCTCCAACGCCCGCGGCGACCCCGGCGCCACGCCCCCGGTGCCGGCCACGCCGCGCACCACCTACGCCACCTCGCTCAACGTCTTCGACAGCCAGGGCGTGGCCACGCCGCTGTCGTTCTACTTCGAGAAGAACGGCGCCAACACCTGGGACATCTACACCGAACTCGATGACCTGACCAGCGCCCCGCCCACCATCCCGTCGGTGGCCGGGCGCGTGGTCTTCGACCAGACCGGCGCCATCACCGGATCGCTGCAGCCGAGCGACCCGGCCAAGACCGGCGGAGTCGACGCCAGCGACTACCCCACCGACTTCACCTACCGCTACAGCGGCCCGGACGCCTCCGGCGTGTGGGCGATCCGCGAGACCACGCTGTCGTTCGCCGACCCGGCGGACGCCTGGGACTTCACCTACTCGGACGCGCCCGCCAACACGCTGGTGTCCTCGGCGCGGCTCAAGGCCGATCTGACGACCGCACCGGGCGCCACCTTCACGCCGCCGCTGCCCGTCAATCCCGGCGACCCGGTGCCGCCGCCGGCGGCGCGCCAGACCTTCGAGCTGGGCCTGACCGTCGACCCCAGCCCGGCCAACCCCAACAGCCCGCCCACCGTCGGCGGCAGCCCGGCGCCCGGCGCATTCCCGGTCACGCTGGACCTGAACCAGGCGACGCAGTACGGCACCAAGTTCGCGATCTCCGAGCAGACGCAGGACGGCTACACCTCGGGCGAGCTGACCGGCATCAACATCGAGAGCAACGGGATGATCATGACGCGCTACTCCAACGGCGTGACGCGTCCCGAGGGCCAGGTGACGCTGGCCACCTTCCGCAACGCCCAGGGCCTGATGGCCGTGGGCGGCAACAACTGGGTGGAGACCTACGAGTCGGGCCAGCCCATCCAGGGCGCGCCCACCGACGGCAACTTCGGTGCGCTGCGCTCGGGGGCGCTTGAGGACTCCAACGTCGACCTGACGGCCGAGCTGGTCAACATGATGACCGCGCAGCGCGCCTACCAGGCCAACGCCCAGACCATCAAGACGCAGGACCAGGTCATGTCCACGCTGGTCAACCTGCGCTGACCCGCGCAGGCCAATCGACTGAGGAAGCAACGCCATGGATCGCCTCATCTACACCTCGATGACCGGTGCCAACGCCGCGGCGCACCGCCAGACGGTGCTCTCGCACAACCTGGCCAACGCGTCGACCAACGGCTTTCGCGCCGAGTTGTCGGCGTTCCGCTCGGTGCCGCTGCAGGGCAGCGGATCGAACACCCGCGTGTTCGCGCTGGAGGCTACCGCCGGCCACTCCGAGGCGCCCGGCCCGGCGCAGACCACCGGCCGCGCGCTGGACGCGATGGCCGTGGGCGGCGCCTGGTTTGCGGTGCAGGGCCTGGACGGCACCGAGGCCTACACCCGCGACGGCGCGATGCAGGTCAGCGCCCAGGGCCAGCTGGTCAACGGCATCGGCCTGCCCATGCTGTCCGACGGCGGCGCGCCGATCGACATCCCCGAGGGCGCGCAGGTCGTGCTGGGCAACGACGGCACGGTGACGGCCAGCGTCGCCGGCCAGCCGCCGCAGCAGATCGGCCGCCTGAAGCTGGCCACACCCGGCGCCGACAACCCACTTGAACGCGGCGACGACGGCCTGTTTCGCGCCGCGGCCGGCGGCGCCCTGCCCGCCGACGCCGGCGCCCAGTTGCGCGCCGGCGTGCTGGAGGGCTCCAACGTCAACGCCGTCGAAAGCATGGTCGGCATGATTGCCGCGGCGCGCCAGTTCGAGCAGCAGATGCGCCTGCTGAGTACCGCCGAGAGCGACGACAAGGCCGCCGGCCGCTTGCTCAGCCTGAGCTGAATTCCAGGAGAGGAAAAACACCATGATGAATTCACTGTGGATCGCCAAGACCGGCATGAGCGCCCAGCAGACCAACCTGGACGTGATCTCGCACAACCTGGCCAACGTCTCGACCACCGGCTACAAGCGCAACAACGCGGTGTTCGAGGACTTGATCTACCAGAACCTGCGCCAGGTCGGCAGCCAGACCACCGAGGAGAACCAGCTGCCCACCGGCCTGCACCTGGGCCTGGGCGTCAACGTCGTCGCCACCGCGCGCAAGTTCACCCAGGGCTCGCTGCAAAAGACCGAGAACAGCCTGGACGTGGCCGTCAACGGCAACGGCTTTTTGGAAGTGCAGCTGCCCGACGGCACCACCGCCTACACGCGCGACGGCTCGCTCAAGCTCGACTCCCAGGGGCGCATCGTCACCTCCACCGGCCTGCCAGTCGCGCCCGGCATCACCGTGCCGGCCGACACCAAGGCGCTCACCATCAGCGAGGACGGCACCGTGAGCGTCACCGTCGCAGGCAACCCGGCGCCGCAGCAGCTCGGGCAGCTGAGCATGTCCAGCTTCATCAACCCCAATGGCCTGGAGCCCGTCGGCGACAACCTGTACCTGGAGAGCGAAGCCTCGGGCGCGCCCCAGCAGGGCCAGCCCGGCACCAACGGCCTGGGCGTGATCCGCCAGGGTTTTCTGGAGGCCTCCAACGTCAACGTCGTCGAGGAGCTGATCAGCATGATCCAGGCGCAGCGCGCCTACGAGATGAATTCCAAGGCAGTGCAGACCAGCGACCAGATGCTGGCCAAGCTCGCGCAGCTGTAATCGCATTCAGAGAATCGCCATGCCCCTCGCCCAATCCGCCACGGCGCGCGCCCCGCGCATCATGCGCCTGCTGCTGGCCGGCGCCGCCGCGCTGCTGGCCGCCGGCTGCGCCAGCATCAACCCGGCGCCGCCGGTGGACGTGCTGCCCACCACACCACCGCCGCCCGCCACGCTGGCGCCGCCCGTGGGCAGCGCGCCGGCCACCGGCAGCCTGTTTCACGCGGCCAGCTACCGCCCGTCGTTCACCGACCAGCGCGCGCGCCTGGTGGGCGACCTGGTGACCATCGAGATCAGCGAGCAGATCGACGCCAAGCAGGACAGCAAGTCCAACGTCGGGCGCAGCTCCGAGACCTCGGGCGGCGTCAGCCTGTTCCCGTTCCTGTCGGCCAAGGCACTGGGCAAGACCAGCATCGGCGCCGAGTACGACAACAGCTTCAACGGCAAGGGCGCGACCAGCAGCAACAACCAGTTCAAGAGCTCGATCACGACCATCGTCAGCGAGGTGCTGCCCAACGGCAACCTGATCATCACCGGTGAGAAGCAGGTGGGCGTGAACCGCAGCGTGGACGTGCTGCGCTTCTCGGGCATCGTCGACCCGCGCTACCTGCGCCGCGACAAGAGCGGCTACGCCGGCAGCGTGATCGACTCGCGCTACGTCGCCAACGTGCGCGTGATCTCGCGCGGCCTGGGCGAGCAGGCCGAGGCCCAGGCCATGGGCTGGCTGGCGCGCGTGTTCAACAGCGTCACGCCGTTCTGAGCGCCATGGCCCGCAGGCCCTTGCCCGCCAGCCTGCCCGCCGCCCTGCTGTGCCTGGGCATGGCGCTGGGCCTTGCGCCCGTGGCACCGCTGCCGGCGCACGCACAGCAGCAGGCGCGCGACTTTCGCGATCCGCAGGCCGCGCCGTTCACGCTGTGGCCCAACATCGCGGTCATTGCCGCGGCCGACCTGGCCGACGACGCCCAGGACCGCCAGCTGTTCGCCGACCTGCACGCCGACAAGGCCGACGCGGAGCAGGCCATCGCCGCGCTGCAGGCACTCGACAGCCTGCAGGGCCACCACCAGGCACGCGCGGGCGCCGAGCTGGGCCGCAGCATCACCACGCAGCTGATGGCCGAGTACGACCGGCTGGCGCGCGCCAATCCCACGGGGCGGCGCAAGCTGCTGTTCGACTACGCCGGCATCACCCCCGCGCTGCTGCAGCGCCCGCTGGCCGTGGACGAGCAGCGGCTGCAGGAGATGCGCGCCCAGGCCGCACGCATCACGCTGGTGGGCTACGTCACCTACACGCGGCTCGATGGCACGCTGGTGCAGGCCACGCTGACGCTGGTCAAGACCAATGGCAGCTCACAAGGCTTCACGGTCACCGTGCCCGCGCAGGTGCTGGGCGAGCAGCTGGCGCGTGCGCTGTTCGACTACTTCGACGGCACGCGCTTTGCGCCGCTGGCCAACCCGCTGGGCGCGGCGCAGTGGCTGATGCCTGCCCCCGGCCACGCCGACACACTGGTCTCGCGCGAGGCCGCGCAGCGCTTCTGCCAATCGCAGGGCGCCGCCCTGCCCACGGCCGGCGAGCTGCAAGGCGCGCAGGCGCTGGGTTTTCACGCCGGCGGCGTGGCGCTGCGCGAAGGCGGCGTCTACCACGTGCAAAGCGGGCTGTACGACGCGGCAGCGGCACTGGCGGACGCAGACCGGCTCAAGCCCAATTTCCTCGCCGGCGTGCCCAACGCCGGCTACTACTGCATTCGCCACCCCGCGCCGCCCACGCGCGCCAGGGCGCGCAAATAGCCCCATCGGCAAAAAGCCCATGGCGCCAGCGCCATGGGCTTTCGTCCTTCTGCATGCGCGCCGGCCAGCGGCGCGGCCCACTCAGCGCGCCGGCTGCAGCCGGGCGGGGCGCAGGCGCAGGCCCTGCACCCACCACACCAGCAGCACCAGCACGATGGCCGGCAGGTAGAACCAGTGCACCGACGGCCGGTCGGTGCGCACCTGCACGTCCAGTACGTCCCAGCCCTGCTCGAAGCCGCCCTTGGCCGCGCGCGAGCCGAACTTGACCACGCCGATCTGCAGCTGGTCGCCCAGCGGCACCAGCTGCAGGCCGGCGTCGGCAATGCGCTTGCGCCCGTCCTCGCCCTGCTTGCCCGCCAGTTGCACTGCCACGGTCTTGCTGCGCTCGTCGCCCTCCAGGTTGAAGCCCTGGATGCGCAGCACCAGCCGGCCGTCGGTCGGGCGATCGCGTGCCACGTCGAACACCTGGGCCGCCGGCGCGCTGCGGTATTCGGGCTCGATCCGGTTCATGAACAGGTCGGGGCGAAACAGCAGCACCACGGCCAGCAGCAGGACGAGCGACTCCCACCAGCGGCTCTTGACGCGAAACCAGTTCATCGTCACCGCGGCGAACAGCAGCATGGCGCAGACGCTGGCCACGATGACGCGAACCGCCTCGCCGCCATCCTCGATGTTGAGCATCAAGAGCTGCGGGTTGAAGATCCAGATGAAGGGCAGGATGAGCGTGCGCGAGGCGTAGATGATGCCCTGCATGCCGGTGGCAATCGAGCCAGCGCCCGAGATGGCCGACGCCGCGAAGGTCGCCAGCCCCACGGGTGGCGTGATGTCGGCCATGATCCCGTAATAAAACACGAACATGTGCACCGCAATCAACGGAATCACCATGCCCGACTGCGCGCCCAGCTCGACGACCACCGGCGCCATCAGCGTGGCCACCAGGATGTAGTTGGCCGTCGTCGGCACGCCCAGGCCGATGATCAGACAGGTGACGGCGACGAACAGCAGCATGACGATGACGTTGCCCTGGCTGATGAACTCGACGAACTCGGTCATGCGCAGGCCCAGGCCGGTGAGCGTGATGCCGCCGACGACGATGCCCGCCGTGGCCGTCGCAATGCCGATGCCGATCATGTTGCGCGCGCCGTTGTGAAAGCCCTCGACGACCGCGTCGCCGCCGGCGCGCCACGTACCCGCCTGCGGCCTGCCGCGAAACAGCGCGGTGAGCGGGTGCTGGGTGAGCATCAGCACCGCCAGCGAAGTGACCGCCCAGAAGGCCGACAGCGAGGGCGACATCTGCTCGACCATCAGGCACCACACCAGGATGCCGATCGGCATGATGAAGTGCAGGCCGGCGCGCACCGTCGGCCAGGTGTCGCGCAGGTGGCCGCCTTCGGACGCGCCCTCGATGCTGTCGGGCAGGTCGGGGCAGCGCGCCGACTGCTGGATCGCCACCAGGTACAGCAGCAGCACCGTGGCGCCCACCGCCCAGGGCGCGGCCGCGCCCAGCAGCGCCTTCATCGCGCCGATGGCGTAGTACAGCGCGCCGACGACGATGACGGTGCCCAGCACGCCGAACAGATTGCGCACGATGCGATCGCGCCAGGCGCGGTGGCGGCGCTGGGCAATGGGCTGCATGCCCATGCGCAGCGCCTCCAGGTGCACGATGTAGAACAGGCCGATGTAGGACAGGATGGCCGGCAGAAAGGCGTGCTTGACGATGTCCGAATACGGCACGCCGACGTACTCGACCATCAGGAACGCCGCCGCGCCCATCACCGGCGGCATGATCTGGCCGTCCACCGACGACATGGTCTCGATCGCGCCGGCCTTGACCGGCCCATAACCCGCCTTCTTCATCAGCGGGATGGTGAAGATGCCGGTGGAGACCACGTTGGCCACCGACGAGCCCGAGATCATGCCGTTGAGCGCCGACGACGCCACCGCCACCTTGGCCGGCCCGCCGCGCAAGTGGCCCAGCGCGGCAAAGCTGACCTGCATCATGTAGTTGCCGCCGCCGCTTCGGTCGAGCAGCGCGCCGAACAGCACGAACACGAAGATGGTCGTGGCCGACACGCCAAGCGCAATGCCGTACACGCCCTCGGTGGTGAGCCACATGTGCGAGAGCATGCGGTTGAGCGACGCGCCCTTGTGCGAGATCACGTCGGGCAGCCACGGCCCGGCCATGCTGTAGGCGATGAACAGCAGCGCGAGCACCGACATCGGCCAGCCGACCGAGCGGCGCGTGGCCTCCAGCAGCAGCGCCAGGCCCAGGCAGGCAACCGCAATGTCCATCGCCGTGGGCGCGCCCGGGCGCGTCGCCAGCTGCGCGTAGAACAGCATGATGTAGGCCGCGGCAAACGCGCCGACGGCGGCCATCAGCCAGTCCTGAACCGGCACGTAGGCGCGCGGCGAGCGCGGCGTCGCCGGCCAGGCGGTGAACGCCAGGAACATCGCGAACGCCAGGTGGATGGCGCGCGCCTCGGTGTCGTTGAGGATGCCGAAACCCAGCGCGAACGGCAGCGGCGACGCGTACCAGTACTGGAACAGCGCCCAGCACAGCGCGACGCTGAAGATGATGTATTTGGTCAGGCCCTGGGGCTTGCGGCCACCGGTATCGGTATCGGCCACCAGTTCCTGCAGGGCCTCGGGGGCCTTGTCCATTTCAGAGGCCATGGCGCTCTCCTGCGGTGCAACAAAAAAGGGACGAAGCGGGCGGCTTCGCCCCTGCGGGCGGTTTGGGTTTCAATCCCCGGATTTACTGGATCCAGCCCTTTTCCTTGTAGTAGCGCGCAGCGCCGTCGTGCAGCGGAGCCGACAGGCCGTCCTTGACCATGCTCTCGGGCGTCAGGTGGGCCAGCGCCGGGTGCAGCTTCTTGAATTCGTCGAAATTGTCGAACACCGCCTTGGTCACCGCGTAGACCGTGTCCGCCGGTGTCTTGGCCGAGGCAACCACGGTGGCCAGCACGCCAAAGGTGTCGGTGGCCTTCGGGTTGTTCGGATACAGGCCGGCCGGGATGGTCACCTTGGCGTAATAGGGCTTCTCGGCCACCAGCTTGTCGACCGCGGGGCCGGTCATCGTCACCAGCTGCGCGCCGCAGGTCGTCGTCGGATCCTGGATGTTGGCGCTGGGGTGGCCCACGCCGTACAGAAAGCCATCGATCTTGCCGTCGCACAGCGCCGGGCCGTGCTCGTCGGCCTTGAGCTCGGAGGCCAGCGAGAAGTCCGACAGCTTCCAGCCCATCGCGGCCAGCAGTTCCTCGGCCGACGAGCGCGTGCCCGAGCCGGGGTTGCCGACGTTGAAGCGCTTGCCCTTGAAGTCCGTGAACTGGGTGATGCCCGCGTCCTTGCGCGCGAGCACGGTGATCGGCTCGGGGTGCACCGCAAACACGGCGCGCAGGTCGCCGATCGGGCCGTCCTTGAACTGGCCCACGCCCTTGACCGCGTTGTACTGGACGTCCGACTGGGTGAAGCCCAGGTCGAGCTCGCCGGCCTTGATGGTGTTGACGTTGAAGACCGAGCCGCCGGTGGACTCCACCGAGCAGCGCAGGCCGTTGGTGGCGCGATCCTTGTTGACCAGGCGGCAGATGGCGCCGCCGGCGGCGTAGTACACGCCGGTCACGCCGCCGGTGCCGATCGTGACGAATTTGGTCTGCGCCAGCGCCGGCGCGCCGCCCAGCGCGGCGCAGGCCAGTGCCACGGGGGCGAGGATCTGGGTGGTGATTTTCAGGGCCGATTTGACGTGCATGCAGGTCTCCTTGTCGTTGGGTCAATGGGCGAAGAAAGAATTGAGTCTAGTGTCTTGCGCAGATGGTTTTTACAGAAACAGACGTTTGAACAGACGATTGGCCTGGGGCGGCACCGCAGGGCGGTGGTGTTGCGGCCGGGATTTCACCTCCCGGTCAGGGCGCAAGTGCCGCCTGCAATGCGTCCTGCAAGCGCCCGACGATGGTGTCCAGCTGGGCGTCGGTGGAAACAAAAGGTGGCGCCAGCAACACGTGGTCACCATAGCGGCCATCCACCGTGCCCCCCATGGGATAAACCAGCAAGCCGCGCGCGAACGCCTCGGCCTTGATGCGCGCGTGCAGCTTGCGCTCGGGGTCGAACGGCGTCTTGCCCGCGCGCTCGCTCACCAGCTCCACGCCCCAGAACAGCCCGCGTCCGCGGATGTCGCCCACATGGGGGTGATCGCCCAGGGCCTGGCGCAGGCTGCCGCCCAGGTGCTCGCCCGCCGCGCGCACGCGCGCCAGCAGCCCGTCGCGCTCGATCACGCGCTGCACCGCCAGCGCCGCCGCGCAGGCCACCGGATGGCCCAGATAGGTGTGGCCATGCTGGAAGAAGCCGCTGCCGGCCGACATGGCCTCGACGATCCTGCCCTGGGCCAGCACCGCGCCAATCGGCTGGTAGCCGCCGCCCAGGCCCTTGGCAATCGTCATCAGGTCGGGCACGACGCCGTCCTGCTCGCAGGCGTGCAGCGTGCCGGTGCGGCCCATGCCGCACATCACTTCGTCGAGGATGAGCAGCACGCCATGGCGGTCGCACACCTCGCGCACCGCCTTGAAATAGCCCGGCACCGGCGTGAGCACGCCGGCCGTCGCGCCGCCCACGGTCTCGGCGACGAAGGCAATCACCTGGTCTGCGCCGATGCGCACGATGGCCTCGTCGAGCTCGCGCGCCAGGCGCTGGCCGTATTGCTCGGGCGTCTCGTCGCCCCGCTGCTCGCGGTAGGGGTAGCAGGGCGCGACATGCTCCACGTCGATCAGCAGCGGCGCGAACTGCGCGCGCCGCCAGGCATTGCCGCCGACGGCGAGCGCCCCCAGCGTGTTGCCGTGGTAGCTCTGGCGCCGCGCAATGAAGCGGCTGCGCTGGGGCTGACCGATCTCGACGAAGTACTGGCGCGCCATCTTCAGCGCCGCCTCCACCGCCTCCGATCCGCCGCTGACGAAGTAGGCATGGCTCATGCCCGCCGGCGCGGTGCGCACCAGCTGATCGGCCAGCTCCTCTGCCACCTCGGTGGTGAAAAAGCTGGTGTGCGCGTAGGCCAGCCGGTCGATCTGCGCGTGCATCGCCGCCAGCACGTCGGGGTGGCCGTGGCCCAGGCAGGAGACGGCCGCACCGCCCGAGGCGTCGATGTAGTCGCGGCCCGCGGCGTCGCGCAGGTAAATGCCCCGCCCGCCGACGGCGCGCGGCGGCAGGCGATGCAGGTGGCGGTGGATGACGTGGGTTTCGCTCATGGCCTGTCTCTATCTACGGATGCGGGGCGCAGCGCCGCCGCACAACAACACAAGAGCGCCCAGTGTGGGCGCCGCGCCGCAGCCGGGCCAATGCTTTTTTGCCCGGCACCCATGCCCTGTATTTATGTTGCACGGCAGCATGGGCTAGGGCCTGTTAACGCTATTTTTGGCGGTCCGAACATACTCAGAACGGCGTCAATCGAGACGTGCGACGCAGCCCAGAC
>PGEI01000110.1 GCA_002894305.1 Comamonadaceae bacterium CD01 | reverse complement strand
CCCTTTTGATCACAACGCATCCGTCAAAAATAGCGTTAACAGGCCCTACAGGCCCAGCTGGCGCGCCGCCAGATCCTTCATGATTTCCTCGGCACCGCCGCCGATCATCATGACCTTGACCTCGCGGTAGATGCGCTCGCTGACGGTGCCGCGCATGAAGCCCATGCCGCCCAGAATCTGCACCGCCTGGTCGGCGCAGTGCTGCATGGTCTGCGTGGCGTGGTTCTTGAGCATGCAGACCTGCGCGACCCAGTCGGCGCCGGTGTCGCCCGCGTCGGCGCGCGCGGCGATCACCTCCAGCCAGGCGGCGGTGGACTGGATGCGCATCTGCATGTCCACCAGCTTGTGGCGAACCACCTGGTGCCCGGTGAGCAGCTGGCCAAAGGTCTTGCGCTGGCGCGCCCAGGCCAGCGCCTCGTCGTAGCAGGCCTGGGCGTAGCCCAGGGCCGACGCCGCCAGGCCGAAGCGCTCGGCGTTGAAGTTGGCCATGATGATGCGAAAGCCCTGGCCTTCCTCGCCCAGCAGGTAGCGCGCGGGCACGCGCACGCCGTCAAAGCGCAGGTGGGCGGTGTCCGAGCTCAGCCAGCCCATCTTGGACAGGCGCGAGCGCGACAGACCTGCGCTGCCGCCCGGCACCAGCAGCATCGAGATGCCGCCGGCGCCCTTGCTGCCCGGCTCGCCGGTGCGCACCGCCACGGTGATCCAGTCGGCGCGCATGCCCGAGGTGATGAAGATTTTTTCCCCATCGACGATGTAGTCGCCGCCGTCGCGCCGCGCGGTCGTTGCCAGCTGCGCCACGTCCGAGCCGCCGCCGGGCTCGGTGATGGCCAGCGCCGCGATCTGCTGGCCAGCCAGCACCGGCGGCACCACCTCGGCGCGCACCGAGGCGCTGCCATGCGCCAGCACCGGCGGCAGGCCGATGTTGTGCGAGAACAGGCTGGCCAGCACGCCGCCGCTGGCGCCATGGCGCGCCAGCGCCTGCCACAGCGGCAGGCGAAGCGCGTAGCTGGCCGGCGTGCCGCCGTATTCCTCGGGGTAGCCAATGCCCAGCAGCCCGAGTTCTGCCGCGCGTTGATAAAGCGCGCGCGGGAACTCGCCGGCCTGGTCCCAGGCATCGGCGTGCGGGGCGATCTCGGTCTTGGCGAAACGGACGATGCTGTCGGTCAGCGCCTCGCGCTCGGCGCGGTCGGTGTCGTGCAATGCGGCGGCGGTCATGCGTTGCGCTCCTGGCTTGCAGCGAACACGCGCGGCGTGACCGCGCGGTGAAAGCCATTGAACGGCTGCACCGCCGCGCGGTCCGCGCCCGGGGCCTTGAGCGGCCATCCCATGCGCGCCTGCGGGCGCGCGCCATCGACGCGCAGCGTGCTGCCGCTGATGAAGCTGGCCGCAGGGCTGAGCAGGAAGACGATGGCCGCCGACACCTCGGCCTCGGTGCCCATGCGCCCCAGCGGCACGGTGCGCGGCATGGCGCGCAGGCGCTCTGCCGCCTCGGGCGGGTAGTTGTCCATGCCGCTGGACGCGATGTAGCCCGGCGCCACGGCGTTGACGCGCACGCCGGCCTGCGCCCATTCGACGGCCGCGGTCTCGGTGAAGCTCACCATGCCGGCGCGCGCCGCTCCGCTGTGGCCCATGCCGGGCATCGAGCCCCACATGTCGGCGACGATGTTGACGATGGCGCCGCCGTGCGCCGCCATCGCCTGCTTGTAGCACTCGCGCGCCAGCAGGAAGCCGCCGGTCAGGTTGGTGTTGACCACCGCCTCCCAGCCGCGCGCCGAGATGCTCGCCAGCGGCGCCATGAACTGCCCGCCGGCGTTGTTCACCAGCGCGTCGATGCGCCCGTGCGCGGCCAGCACCTGGCCGATCAGCGCCACCACCGCGTCTTCCTGGCGGATGTCGCAGGCGTGCCGGCTGGCGAGTCCGCCGTCGGCCTCGATCTCGGCCTGCACCGCCTGCAGCTTGTCGTCCTTGCGCCCGACCAGCACAACGTGCGCGCCCAGATGGGCCAGCTCGTGCGCGGTGCAGCGGCCTATGCCCGAGCCGCCGCCGGTGACGACGGCGACCTGGCCTCGCATCAGGCCCGGCGCGAAAACCGATTGATAGGAAGGCAGCTTGCCTGCTTCTGCGTTGCTCACGTCAGTCCTTTCGGATGAACAAGGCCATGGCCTGGTCGCTGAGCTGATCCAGCGTCATGCCCTTGCGGGGTGAAAACCATTGCACCGCCCAGTGCAGCGCGCCAAAGATGTACAGCCGGGCCACGCCCGGGTCGGCCTGCAGCGCACCTTGCGCGTGCAGTTGCTCAAGCACCGGGGCCCAGACGGCCTCGTAGCGATCCTTGATGCCAGAGACGTCGTTGCGCTGCACGGCGGTGAGCGAGCGCCACTCATAGAGCATCACCGGAATGAAGCCGCTGCGCGGGCCCAGCAGCACCTCGAAGTGGTGGCGGATCAGCGTGCGCAGGCGCTCGGCGATAGGTGTGTCGGGCGCCAGCGCCTGCATGGCCTGCTGCTGGCTCAGCTCGGCCTGCAGCATGCCCTCGTGCATCACGGCGTGCAGCAGGTCGCTCTTGCTCTTGAAGAAGTAGAACGGCGAGCCGCTGTGCATGCCGACCGCCGCGGCAATGTCGCGCACGCTGGTCGCCGCGTAGCCCTGGGTCAGGAACAGCTCGGCCGCGCAGTCCATCAGCGCGCGGCGGCGGTTGCCGTCGTCGATCTCCAGCGCCGTCTTGCGCGGGCGCCCGCGCGGGCGCCGCGCCGGCTCGGCCGGCGGCGGCGTTTGCGGTGCGGGCGCCTCTGGTGCGGCGGGCTTGCGGGTGCGCGTCATGGGCGGCAGGTTAGCAAAGCCGGATATTTTCAGCAAGCATTTGCTTTGTAAAAATCGAATGCTTGCTGGAAATGGCGAATACCCGCGCACGCCATGGCCGCGGTCGGCCGGGCCGCTGCGGGTGCCCGCAGAAAGAAACGTCAGCCGCCGGGCGGCAGAAAGCGCTGCAGCTGGGGCAGCGCCTGCTCCATCGCGCGGCGGCCTTCGGCAATCGCCTCGCTCGCGCGGTGAAAGTCCAGCAGCCCCAGGTGGGCCAGCTGCGGCGTGACGACCACCTCGGGCGGATCGCCCGCCATGCGGCTGCGCGTGATGCGCATCTGCATGATGTTGACGCTGGTCATCACCACGTCGAGCACCGACGGCAATGGCGGCGGCGGTTGCGCGCCGCGGCGCTGCTGCACCCAGCCGCGCAGGCGCTCCATCCAGTCGCCCTCGGCGCCGTCGACGGAATTGCTGCCGTCTGGGGCGTCGCCCTCGGGCAGCTCCTGCACCTCGGCCGGCTGCAGCTCCAACGGCTGCAGGTGGTGCTGCAGAATGTCGCTGTTCAGGTCGACCGCGATCACGATGTCCGCGCCCATGGCGCGCGCCAGCGACACCGGCACCGGGTTGACGATGCCGCCGTCGACCAGCAGCCGGCCGCCGTCCTGCAGCACCGGCGTGAACAGCCCGGGCAGCGCGATCGAGGCGCGCACCGCCTCGGCGATCGAGCCCTCGCGCAGCCAGACCTCGGCGCCCGAATGCAGGTCGGTGGCCACTGCCGCATACGGCAGCGGCGAGTCCTCGATCGCGAAGTCGGAGAAATTGCGCCGCCAGAAATCGATCAGTTTCTCGCCCTTGAGCATGCCGCCGGCGAGCCTGAAATCCATGAAGCCAAACACGTCGCGCAGGCCCAGCGACTGCACCCAGTCGGCCAGGCGCTGCAGGTCGCCCGCGGCGTAGGCCGCGCCCACCAGCGCGCCAATGGAGGCGCCGCACACCACGTCAGGGCGAAGCCCCGCGTCCTGCAGCGCCTGCAGCACGCCGATGTGCGACCAGCCGCGCGCCGAGCCGCTGCCAAGCACCAGGCCCAGGCGGGGCGTGCGCCGTGCCAGCACCATGCGCTTCAGCCCTGGCCGCGCCGAAGCAGCGCGTGCAGGCCGTCCTCGTCCAACACCGGCACGCCCAGCGCCTGCGCCTTGTCCAGCTTGCTGCCGGCCTCGGCGCCGGCAACCACATAGCTGGTCTTCTTGCTGACCGAGCCGGCCACCTTGGCGCCAGCGGCCTCCAGCAGCGCCTTGGCCTCGTCACGCGACAGCGTGGGCAGCGTGCCGGTCAGCACCACGGTGAGCCCGGCCAGCGGCAGGAGCGCGGCGCTGTCCGCCGCGGGCTCGGACTCGGTCCAAGTGATGCCGCAGTCGCGCAGCTGTTGCATCACGTCGCGGTTGTGCGGTTCGGCAAAAAAGTCGTGGATGGACTTGGCGACGATGGGGCCGATGTCGGCCACCTGCTGCAGCGCCTCGCTGCTGGCGTCCATGAGGGCGCCCAGCCCGCCAAAGTGGCGCGCCAGCTCCTTGGCCGTCGCCTCGCCGACGTGGCGCAGGCCCAGGCCGAACAGAAAGCGCGCCAGCGTCGCGCGCTTGGACTTTTCCAGCGCATCCAGCAGGTTTTGCGCAGATTTTTCGCCCATGCGATCCAGCCCCGCCAGTTGCTCCAGCTGCAGGTGGTACAGGCCGGGAAGGCTGGCGATGATGCCGTCGTCGACCAGTTGGTCGACCAGCTTCTCGCCCAGCCCCTCAATGTCCATTGCGCGGCGGTGGGCAAAGTGCAGCACCGCTTGCTTGCGCTGCGCGCTGCAGTACAGGCCGCCGCTGCAGCGGTGGTTGACCTCGCCCTTCTCGCGCACCACGGCGCTGGCGCACACCGGGCAGGCGGCCGGCATATGGAAGTTGGGCACGTAGTGCGCGCGCGCGCCGGGCACGCGGCCGACGACCTCGGGGATCACGTCGCCGGCGCGGCGCACGATGACCTGGTCGCCCACGCGCACGTCCTTGCGCCGCAGCTCGAACAGGTTGTGCAGCGTGGCATTGGTCACCGTCACGCCGCCGACGAACACCGGCGCCAGGCGCGCCACCGGCGTGAGCTTGCCGGTGCGCCCCACCTGCACGTCGATGGCCTGTACCGCGGTCACCACCTCCTCGGCCGGGTATTTGTGCGCCACGGCCCAGCGCGGCTCGCGCGTGACAAAGCCCAGCTGGCGCTGAAGCTGCAGGCTGTTGACCTTGTAGACCACGCCGTCGATGCCGTAGGGCAGGCTGGCGCGTTCGCCCCCCATGGTCTGGTGGTAGTCCGCCAGCGCCGCCGGCCCGTGCACCACGCGGACTTGCGCGGCCACCGGGAAACCCCAGGCCTTGAGCTGCATGAGCAGCGCGTAGTGCGTGGTAAACGCCGGGCCGCCCTCGGCCTCGGGCGTGACCTCGCCCAGGCCATAGGCAAAAAACGACAGCGGCCGCTGCGCCGCCACCGACGCGTCGAGCTGGCGCACCGAGCCGGCCGCGGCATTGCGCGGATTGACAAATGTCTTCTCGCCCAGCGCACGCTGGCGCGCGTTGAGCCGCTGCAGGTCGGCGCCGCGCATATAGACCTCGCCGCGCACCTCCAGCAGCGGCGGCGCGCCCGCGGGCAGGAGCAGCGGAATCTGGTGGATGGTGCGGATGTTGTGCGTCACGTCCTCGCCCACCTCGCCGTCGCCGCGCGTGGCCGCCTGCACTAGGCGCCCGCCCTCGTAGCGCAGATTCATGGCCAGGCCGTCGAATTTGGGCTCGGCAATGTATTCGACGGGCGGGTCGGACTCGGCCAGGCCCAGCTCGCGGCGCACGCGCGCGTCAAACGCCTGCGCGCCGCTGGCCTCTGTGTCGGTCTCGGTGCGGATGCTGAGCATCGGCACCTTGTGGCGCACCGGCGCCAGGCCGTCGAGCACGCCGCCGATGACGCGCTGCGTCGGCGACTCGGGCGTGACCAGCTGCGGGTAGGCGCTCTCCAGCGCCTGCAGCTGCTGGAAGAGGCGGTCGTACTCGGCGTCGGGCACCGTGGGCGTGTCCTGCACGTAGTACTCGTGCGCCCAGCGCACCAGCTGCGCGCGCAGCGCCTGCACCTTGTCGCGCACTTTGGCCGGAACCTCGGCGGGTGCCGCCGGCGGATCGAAGAAATCGGACTGCTGCGTCACGCCGCCCTCCCCTTGTGCATCAGCTGAACAGGCGCCGCGCCAGCGGCGAGCCCGCCGCCAGCTCGCGCGCGTCCAGGTGGTCGTACAGCTGCTGCAGGTCGGCGGCGATCGAGTCCAGCGCCATGGCCGGCAGCGCCACGCCGCTGTGGTCGCACAGCACGCCGTCCATGGCCCGGCACAGCGCGTCGGCCACTTCGCGCAGGCGCGCGAACGGCTCGTGCGCGCGCGCCACGTGGGCCACGTCCAGGCTGAGCGTGGTGTCGCGCACCGCGGTCTGCTCGGGCTCGTCGGACATGGCGGCCTGCGGGTCGTAGGACAGCGACAGCAGCGGCGGCAGGCCCTGGCCCGCGGGCAGCACCAGGCGCCCGGGCATGCTGCCGGGCACGAACCCCAGGCGCGCCGCGTGCTGCTGCACGTAGCCGGGGCTCCAGGCGGCCTGGCGCGCGCGCAGCACAAAGCTCAGCTGCGCGTCGTGGTCGCTGGCGAACTGGTCGAGCTCGCGCGCACGCGCCACCTCGGCGCGCATGTCGGGAAAGTCGGGCGCGGCGGCAATCGCGTCGGCAAACGCCTGCACCTTCATCACGAACTCGGAGAACTCGATGTCGTTGAGCGCGCCGCTGCGGTTGGCCAGCTGCACGCCCGCCTGCAGGTGGCGGTAGCGCTGGCCGGGCTGGGGCGTCTCCCACTGCTGCAGCGCGTCGTTGTAGCCCTCGATGGCAAATGGCTTGCTGCCGGCGCGGCGCGTGGGCGGCATGGCCGCCAGCGCTGCCTCGCCAGAGACCGGCTGGTCGGCCGCCAGCGGCGCGATCGCGTCGATCAGCGCGTCGAGCACGAACATGCGCCGCTCGCCCACCGACAGCGGCCCGCGCACCGGCGCCGCGGGTTGCGCAGGCGGCTGCGCAGGCGCCCCGCCCTGCGCCGCATCCCCGGCCGCATCCGGCGCGGGCGCCGCGCCGGCCTCGCCCATGCCGGCGCCCTGGGCATATGCCTCGGCGCCGGGCTGCTCGTCGTCGCCAAACTCCAGGATGGGCTCGTGGCGCTGCAGGCCATCGCCCGGCGGGTCGCCGTCGGCACGCGCGGGCGGCGCATCGGGGCGGCGCGGCGCATGACGGCGCGCGTCCCAGGCGTTGTAGGCAATGACGGCGGCCAGCACGACGGCGCCGGCCAGGATCAGGAGAAGTTGGAAATTGCTCATGGTGTTCTTCAGGCCTCGGCCATCGACAGCGCGGACTGCATGTCCACCGCGACGATGCGCGAGACGCCCTGCTCCTGCATGGTGACGCCGACCAGCTGCTCGGCCATCTCCATCGCGATCTTGTTGTGGCTGATGAATAGAAACTGCGTGCCCTGGCCGCTCATCGCGGTGACCAGGCGCGCATAGCGCTCGGTGTTGGCGTCGTCCAGCGGAGCGTCCACCTCGTCGAGCAGGCAGAACGGCGCCGGATTGAGCTGGAAGATGGCAAACACCAGCGCAATCGCGGTGAGCGCCTTCTCGCCGCCCGACAGCAGGTGGATGGTCTGGTTCTTCTTGCCCGGCGGCTGCGCCATGACCTGCACGCCGGCGTCCAGTATCTCGTCGCCGGTCATGATGAGCCGCGCCTGGCCGCCGCCGAACAGCTCGGGGAACATGCGCCCGAAGTGGCCGTTGACGGTTTCGAACGTGCCGGCCAGCAGCTCGCGCGTCTCGCCGTCGATCTTGGCGATCGCCGCCTCCAGCGTGTCCATGGCCAGCTGCAGGTCTTCGGTCTGCGCGTCCAGAAAGGTCTTGCGCTCACGCGCCAGCGCCAGCTCTTCGAGCGCCGCCAGGTTGACCGCGCCCAGCGCCGCGATGTCGCGCTGCAGCCGGTCGATGCTCTGCTGCAAGCCGTCCAGGCGCACGCCGCCGTCCGCGATCGACTGCGCCAGCGCTGCCATGTCGGCCTGGGCGTCGGCCAGCAGCTGCTCGTACTGCTCCAGGCCCAGGCGCGCGGCCTGCTCCTTGAGCTGGAAGTCGGTGATGCGCTGGCGCAGCGGGTCGAGCGCGCGCTCGCCCTGCATGCGCTGCTCGTCGTGCGCACGCAGCTGCGCGGTGAGCCCGTCGTAGTCGCTCCTGCGCTGCGCCAGCAGCTGCTCGCACGCCAGCTTGCGCGCCAGCGCGTCCTGCAGCCCGCCCTGGGCCGCGGCGGCCGACAGGCGCTCCTGCTCCTGCAGCGCGCGCTCGCGCTCGTCGGCCAAAGCCTGGCTTTGCTGCGCCGCGGTCTGCTGGGTGCGCGCCAGCTCGTCACGACGCGCCGCCAGGCTGCGCTGCGAGAACTGCGCCTCCTGCGCCTGGCGCTCCAGCTGGCGCTGCTGCTCGCGCGCGCCCTGCAGGCGGCGCTCGGCCTCGATCACCGCGTCGCCCAGTTGCGCCTCGCGCTCCTGCTGGTCGGCCAGCTGCAGATCCAGCTCCTCGAAGCGCGCTTCGGCCTGCACGCGGCGCTCGTGCAGGTCGTCGAGCTGCGCCTGCACCTCGGCCAGGTCGCCCTCGATCTGCTGGCCACGCGCCTGCGCCTGCTCCTGCTGCTGGGCCAGGCGCAGCACCTCGACCTGCAGCGAGTGGGCGCTCTCGCGCGCCTCGGCCGCGTCGCGCCGGGCCGTGCCCAGGCGCGCGTTCGTGTCCTGGTAGGCGGCCTCGGCCTTGACCAGCGCGCTGCGCGACTCCTCGCAGATGAGCTGCTGCGCGCGCAGCTCCTTGTCCAGGTGCTCGATCTCCTGCGCGCGCGCCAGCAGGCCCGCCTGCTCGCTGTCCTGCGCGTAAAACGCCACGCTGTGCGCGCCCACGGCGTGACCGCCGGGCACGTAGATGGCCTCGCCCGCGCGCAGCAGGTGGCGCTGGGCCAGCGCTTCGTCCAGGCTGGACGCGTGGTAGCAGCCGGTCAGCCAGTCGTGCAGCAGCGCGCGCAGCGCATCGCCCTCGACGCGCAGCAGCGCCGACAGCTGCGGCAGGCGCGCCGCCCCGGCTGCTTCAGGCAGCGCGGCGGCGCCCGCACCGTCCAGGCTGTAGAAGGCCAGGCGCGCGGGCGGCGCGTCCTGGCCGCCGGCGCCGACGAAGCCGCGCACCGTGTCCAGGCGGCCAATCTCCAGCGCCTGCAGCCGGCCCTGCAGCGCGGCCTCCAGCGCATTCTCCCAGCCGTCCTGCACGTGGATGCGGCTCCACAGCGCGGCCAGGCCATCAAGCCCATGGCGCGCCAGCCAGGGCTGGAGCTTGCCCGACACGCGCACCTTCTCCTGCAGGGCCTTGAGCGCCTGCTGGCGCGCGGCCAGGTCGGCCTGGCGCGCGCCATCGCCGTTGACGCGCTGCTGCTGCTCGCGCCGCTCGTCGTCGCGCCGGGGCAGCTGCTCGGTCAGCTCCGCCAGCACCGCGTCGGCCACCTCGGCGCTCTCGCTTGCGTCCTGCAGCTGGTGGCGCAGCTGGTCGAGATGGCCCGCGTCGGGCGCGACCAGCGCCTGGCGGTCGGCGCGCAGGCGCTCGCTGCGGGTCTGCAGCGCGCGCGACTGCTCGTCGATGCTGCGCTGCTCGGCCGCCAGCACCTGGATCTGCTGCTGCACCTGCACCACGGCGGCACGCTGGCCGCTGGTGCGCGACTGCGCCTGGCGCAGCGCGTCCTCCAGATCCGGCAGGCGCATGGCCTGCTCCTCGATCTGCGCCTGCAAAATCTCGGCCTGCTCGGCCGCGTTCTCGCCCGCGCCTTCGAGCTGCTCCAGCTCGGCAGCGGCATCGCCCTGGCGCGCGCTCCACTGGGCGGTCTGCTCGGCCAGCTGCGCCAGGCGCTGCTCGATGCGCTGGCGCCCCTCGACGACGTAGCGGATCTCGGCTTCGAGCTTGCCCACCTCGGCCGTCGCCTCGTACAGCTGGCCCTGCGCCTGGTTGACCGCGTCGCCCGCGGCGTAGTGCGCCTGGCGCACCTGCTCCAGGCTGGCCTGCACATGGGCGATCTGCGCCATGCGCTCTTCCAGGTCGTTGACCGCGCGCAGGCCCTCGGTGCGCACGCGCTCCTGCTCGGCCTGGGCGTCGGCGCGCTTCAAGAACCACAGCTGCTGCTGCCCGAGCGTCACCCGCTCGTGCAGCGCGTTGTAGCGCTGCGCCACTTCGGCCTGTCTCTCCAGGCGCTGCAGGTTGGCGTCCAGCTCGCGCAGGATGTCGCTCACGCGCGTCAGGTTCTCGCGCGTGCCGGCCAGGCGGTTCTCGGTCTCGCGGCGGCGCTCCTTGTACTTGGAGACGCCGGCAGCCTCTTCCAGGAACAGGCGCAGTTCCTCGGGTCGGCTCTCGATGATGCGGCTGATGGTGCCCTGGCCGATGATGGCGTAGGCGCGCGGGCCCAGGCCGGTGCCCAGGAAGACGTCCTGCACGTCGCGCCGGCGCACGTTCTGGTTGTTGATGAAGTAGCTGCTGCCCGCGTCGCGCGTGAGCACGCGCTTGACCGCGATCTCGGCAAACTGGTTCCACTGGCCGCCGGCGCGGTGATCCTGGTTGTCGAACACCAGTTCCACGCTGGCGCGGCTGGCGGGTTTTCTACTGGTCGTGCCGTTGAAGATCACGTCCTGCATGCTCTCGCCGCGCAGCTCGCTGGCCTTGCTCTCGCCCAGCACCCAGCGCACGGCGTCCATGATGTTGGACTTGCCGCAGCCATTGGGGCCGACGACGCCGACCAGCTGCCCGGGCAACTGGAAATGGGTCGGCTCGGCAAAGGACTTGAAGCCCGAGAGCTTGATGGACTGAAGGCGCACGGACGGCGAACGCGGCAAGGGGCAGGAACAGGGGCCAAATCATACCGTGCGCCTCCCGCCGCGCCGCCCTTGCACCGCCGTCCGCCCTGCTATACCAGCGTCTCGGCGCGGCGGCGTACCAGCGCCTCGTAGTCCGGCGCCGGCACCGGGGGGCTGAGCAGGTAGCCCTGCCAGGTGTCGCAGCCGCTTTGCTCCAGAAAGGCGCGCTGCGCCTGGGTCTCCACGCCCTCGGCGACGACGCTCAAGCCCAGGCTCGCGCCCAGCGCGATGATGGTGCGCGCAATCGCCGCATCGTTGGGATCGGTGAGCACGTCGCGCACAAAGCTCTGGTCGATTTTGAGCTCCTGCAGCGGCAGGCGCTTGAGGTAGGACAGCGAGGAGTAGCCGGTGCCGAAGTCGTCCAGC
>PGEI01000010.1 GCA_002894305.1 Comamonadaceae bacterium CD01 | reverse complement strand
CGACAAGCGAAGCCGACAAAGTAATCGGTTGATATAGAAATGGAATCAATGGGCAAACAGGATGGCGATGTTCACCAGCAGGCCTACGCCCCAGACCATGCTGCGCAGGCGCGGTATGTCGGCCAGGTACAGCGCGATGAACAGCAGGCGCAGCGCGATGAAGGCCAGCGCCAGCATGTCCAGCAGCGGCTGGCCTGCGCCGCGCTGGTGGGCAATGATGACTGCGCCGATGAAGAAGGGCAGCGCCTCGAAGCTGTTGGCCTGCGCCGCGTTGGCGCGGGCGCGCCAGCCGCCCAGGCGGGCATACCAGGCGCGCGGGTCGTGGTTGTCCGCGCCGCGAAAACTCCCCGCCTTGGCCACCACGGCGCACAGCAGCGGCAGCAGCGCCGCCACCAGCACGCACCAGTAGGCCAGCGTCAGCACAGCCGAAGGGGTTGTCGTCGTCATGCTCGTCTCCTTGTATTGCAGCGCAGGGTGCGACCGAGCTCAGCGCCGGTCGGCCAGCGCGTGGGCGATCGTGCCCAGATCCACATATTCCAGCTCGCTGCCCACGGGAACGCCGCGTGCCAGGCGCGTGACCTGCACGCCACGGCGCTTGAGCGCCTCGGCCAGCGCGTGGGCCGTGGCCTCTCCCTCGGCGGTGAAGCTGGTGGCCAGGATGACCTCCTGCACCACGCCGTCGCCCGCGCGTTCAAGCAACTGCTGCACGCCGATGTCGCGCGGGCCCACGCCGTCCAGCGGCGACAGCCGTCCCATCAGCACGAAGTACAGGCCGCTGAACGCACCGGTGCGCTCCATCGCGGCCTGGTCGGCCGGGGTCTCGACGACGCACAGCCGGCTGACGTCACGGCGCTCGTCCAGGCAGGTGGCGCACACCGCACTCTCGGTGAACGTATGGCAGCGCTGGCAGTGCTGCACCTGCTGCGCGGCCATGGCCAGCGCCTGCGACAGCTCGCGCGCGCCCGCTCGGTCGTGCTGCAGCAGGTGGAACGCGATGCGCTGGGCCGACTTGACACCCACGCCGGGAAGGCGGCGCAGCGCCTGTACCAGCGCGTCCAGCGACCCAATGTCGGACATGGTGGGCGTGGCCCGTCGCCGCCGTCAGAACGGGAACTTCATGCCGCCGGGCAGGCCTGGCATGCCGGCGGTGAGCTTGCCCATTTTTTCCTGCGACAAGTCCTCGGCCTTGCGCACCGCGGCGTTGAACGCAGCGGCCACCAGGTCTTCGAGCATATCCTTGTCGTCGGCCAGCAGGCTGGGGTCGATGGTCACGCGCTTGACGTCGTGCTTGCAGGTCATCACGACCTTGACCAGGCCGGCGCCAGACTCGCCCTCGACCTCGATGTTGGCCAGTTCTTCCTGCGCCTTCTTGAGGTTGTCCTGCATGGCCTGGGCCTGCTTCATCAGGCCGGCAAGCTGTCCCTTGTTGAACATTCGTGTTTCCTTTGCTGTCAAAAATGAAATCGGATGGGTCGTCGTTCCATCAAACGGGCTTGATGCTACCCGTGACGATGCGCGCGTCGAAATCACGCACCAGTTGCTGGACATAGGGGTCGCTGCGCACGATCTCCTCGGCCTGGCGCTGGCGCTCGGTGGCGGCCTGGGCGTTGCGCAGCGCCGGGCTGTCGCTCACGCGCCCCACTTCCACCGTGATCTGCCGCGCAAGACCGGCAGCCTGCAGCGCCGCGCGCAGGCGCTCGCGCGTGGTGGGCTGGTTCAGCGATGTCTGCTGCACGCGCAGCTGCCAGTGGTCGCCATCGCGCGCCACCAACTGCGATTGCAGCGCCAGCTCGCGCACCAACGCGGCAATCGCCTGCGCATCGACCAACTGCTGCACCGCCGCCTGCCAGACGTCGCCCTCGGCGCTGGCAACCAACGGCGCGCCCGCACGGGCTGCAGCCGGGTCGGGTGCGGTGCGGGCGCTGGGCTCGCTGGCCTGGCGCACGGGCAACGATGGGGGAGCAGGTTCGGCAACTACTACCGCGGGTTCAGGTTCGAGTTCGGTTTCTGGCGAACACTCCAGGGTCTCTGGCGTGCGCATCGCCAGGCGCACCACCGAGGGGGGGGACGTCTCTGCCGCCATGGCCGCGGGTGCGTCCTGCGGCATTGCCCGTGGTTTTTCGACTGGCGGCGCGGACTCGGCAGTTGGTGCCGAGGTGGTGTCGACTGGCTCGCTGTACGCTGGGGGCGCGGGCTCTGGCAGAGCAGGCGCATCCTCATTCACAGCGACGGCCTGTTCCTGCACGGCCTTGAAAGAGGCGTTTTCTGCGGACTCGGCAAGCGGGGGCGCTTCATCGGGCGTGTTGGCGGATGCGGGCTCTACCAATGGGGTAGATGGCACCGGCGGCACACCCTGCGTTGGCGCATCGACCGCCCGGGCCGGCGCTGACCGCGCCGGCTGCTCAGCCGCCTTCAGCGTTTTTTTTTCAGCCGCCGGCGCCTGGCCCGCGGACTTGAAGGCCAGCAGGCGCAGCAGCACCATGGTCAGCGCCGCGTATTCGTCGGGCGCCAGGCCCAGGTCGGCGCGCCCATGCAGGCAGATGCTGTACAGCAGTTGCGTCTCGTCGGCGGGCAGCAGCTGCGCCAGGCGCGTCGTCTCCAGCGCTTCCGGGTCGTCCGCCTGCGCGCCGGCGTCGCCCTGCACCACCTGCTGGACCGCCATGCGCTGCAGCACGCCGGACATCTCCTCCAGCGTCGATGCGGCCGACAGGCCGTGCTCGCGCAGCGTGTCCACGGTCTGCACCACGATGCGGCCGTCGCCGCGCGCCAGCGCGTCGATCAGCGTGAACACATGGCTGCGGTCGACTGCGCCCAGCATCTGGCGCACCGCAGCCTCCTGCAGCTGGCCGCTGCCAAATGCGATTGCCTGGTCGGTCAGGCTGAGCGCGTCGCGCATCGAGCCGCGCGCCGCGCGCGAGAGCAGGCGCAGCGCCTGCGGCTCGGCCGTCACGCCCTCCTGCTCCAGCACGCGCGCAAGGTGCTCGCCCACGGTCTCGGGCGCCATCGGGCGCAGGTTGAACTGCAGGCAGCGTGAGAGCACGGTGACTGGCACCTTCTGCGGATCGGTCGTGGCAAGCACGAACTTCAGGTATTCGGGGGGCTCTTCCAGCGTCTTGAGCATGGCGTTGAACGCCGTGTTCGTCAGCATGTGCACCTCGTCGATCATGAAGACCTTGAAGCGCCCCTGCACCGGCTTGTAGACCGCCTGCTCCAGCAGGCCCTGCACCTCGTCGACGCCGCGGTTGGACGCCGCGTCCAGCTCGGTATAGTCAGGAAAGCGCCCGCTGTCGATGTCCTGACAGGCCGGGCACACGCCGCAGGGCGTGGCGGTGATGCCGCCCTGGCCGTCGGCGCCGGTGCAGTTGAGCGACTTGGCCAGGATGCGCGAGACCGTGGTCTTGCCCACGCCGCGGGTGCCGGTAAACATGTAGGCGTGGTGCAGGCGCTGCTGGGTCAGAGCATTGGTGAGCGCCTGCACCACATGCTCCTGGCCGACCATTTCACCAAAGGTCCGGGGGCGGTATTTGCGGGCAAGCACGAGGTAAGACATGAGCGTGATTCTATGTGTGCTTCGGGCGGGAGCCCGGCTTTCTCGGCATACAATCGCCGTTGACGGGCCTCCCCGCATGGGGAAGCGGCCAACCGGGTCAGGTGGGGAACCAAGCAGCCCTCGCCGTGAAACCAGTGCCGGGGGTAAGGCTCGTCACCCCTCTTCTCCCCCCTCCCTCCTGTCTTTGCTGCGGCTTGCGCGGGCATGGCCCGTGGCCGCCCTGATTGCCTGCTGCGCCCTGCCCGTGCAAGCCCAGCCGGCGGCGGTGCAACCCACGCTGGCGCAGTCCTATCACCCGGGCGTGGAGCTCGCACACTACTGGGTCAGCGAGAAATACGATGGCGTGCGCGGCCTGTGGGACGGCCGCCAGCTGCTGAGTCGCCAGGGCCTGCCGATTGCCGCGCCTGCCTGGTTCACCGCCGGCTGGCCGGCCACTGCACTCGACGGCGAGCTGTGGGCCGGACGCGGGCGTTTCGACCAGGCGCAAAGCGCGGTCGCGCAGGCGCAGCCCAATGACAAGGCATGGCGGGCCATGCGCTACATGGTGTTTGACCTGCCCGCCCATCCCGGCACTTTTGACGAGCGCCTGCCGGCGCTGCAACGCACGGTGGCCGCCATCGGCCAGCCCTGGGTGCAGGCCGCGCCCCAGTGGCGCGTGGCCTCTCACGCCGCGCTGATGGAGCAATTGCACGAACTGAACCGCGCCGGCGCCGAAGGGCTGATGCTGCGCCGGGGCGACGCGCCCTGGCGCGGCGGGCGCAGCGCCGACTTGCTCAAACTCAAGGCCTTTGAAGACGACGAGGCCACCGTCGTGGGCCACCTGCCCGGGCGAGGCAAGTACGCCGGCCAGACCGGCGCACTGCTGGTGCAATTGGCAGACGGGCGGCGTCTGCGCCTGGGCTCGGGCCTGAGCGACGCGCTGCGGCGCAACCCGCCGCCCGTGGGCAGCGTGGTGACCTACCGCTTCAACGGCCGCCACGCCAGCGGCCTGCCGCGCTTTGCGCGGTTCTGGCGCGTGCGGGCGGACAATCCGCCGCCAGCCGGCGGGGGCGGATCGCCCAGTCGTTAGAGCGTGCGGCCGAATGGCCCATCGCTGCCCACCTGCACCTGCCGGCCCCGGGCTGCGCGACCGCGTGCGGCGGTCTTGGCCTTGGGCGCGCGCTGCGGGGCGTCGGCCTGGGCCACGCAGTCGGCGTAGTAGCGCACCTCGCCATGCTCGTCCTCGATTTCCACCAGACCATGAATATCGGTCTCGAAACCCGGGCACAGCTTGGCGAACTCGCGCGCGAACTTCAGGTAATCGACGATCTTCTTGTTGAACACCTCTCCCGGGATCAGCAGCGGAATGCCCGGCGGATACGGCGTGATCAGGCTGGTGGTGATGCGCCCTTCAAGCTCGTTGATCGCCACGCGCTCGGTCTTGCGCTGGGCAATGTGGGCGTAAGCGTCGCTGGGCTTCATCGCCGGCGTCAGGTCGCTCAGATACATCTCGGTCGTCAGGCGCGCGATGTCGTACTTGGCGTAGAGCTGGTGCACGTGCTGGCACAAGTCCTTCAAACCCATTTTCTCGTAGCGCTTGTGCTGCTGGCAGAACTCGGGAAGGATGCGCCACATCGGCTGGTTCTTCTCGTAGTCGTCCTTGAACTGCTGCAGCGCGGTGAGCAGCGTGTTCCAACGGCCCTTGGTGATGCCGATGGTGAACATGATGAAGAACGAGTACAGGCCGGTCTTCTCGACCACCACGCCGTGCTCGGCCAGATATTTGGTGACGATGCTGGCCGGGATGCCGTCCTTGCCGAACTTGCCGTCCAGGTTCAGCCCGGGCGTGACGATGGTCGACTTGATCGGGTCGAGCATGTTGAAGCCGTCGGCCAGGTCGCCAAAGCCGTGCCACTTGGCGTCGGTGCCGCCTTTTTTGCGGCCCTTGGCGCGAAACACCCAGTTCTCGGCCGTCCCCAGGCCTTCTTCGATCAGCTCCTGCGGGCCCCAGACCTTGAACCACCAGTCGTTCTTGCCGAACTCTTCCTCCACCTGGCGCATCGCGCGGCGAAAGTCCAGCGCTTCCAGCAGGCTTTCCTCGACCAGCGCGGTGCCGCCAGGCGGCTCCATCATCGCGGCGGCCACGTCGCAGCTGGCGATGATGCTGTATTGCGGCGAGGTGCTGGTGTGCATCAGGTACGCCTCGTTGAACAGGTGACGATCCAGTTTTTCGCTTTGCGAGTCCTGCACCAGCACGTGGCTGGCCTGGCTGATGCCGGCCAGCAGCTTGTGGATGGACTGCGTGGAATACACCACCGAATGCTTGGGCCGCGCCCGCTTCTTGCCCATGGCGTGAAAGCTGCCATAGAACGGATGGAAGGCCGCGTGCGGCAGCCAGGCCTCGTCGAAGTGCAGGTTGTCGACGTAGCCGTCGAGCAGGCCCTTGATGGTCTCGGTGTTGTAGAGCACGCCGTCGTAGGTCGACTGCGTGAGCGTCAGCACGCGCGGCTTGACGGTCTTGGCGTCAACGCCTTCGAGCAGCGGGTTGGCCGCGATCTTGGCGCGGATGGTCTCGGGTTCGAACTCGCTTTGCGGGATCGGACCGATGATGCCGAAGTGGTTGCGCGTGGGCTTGAGGAACACTGGCACCGCGCCCGTCATGATGATGGAGTGCAGGATGGACTTGTGGCAGTTGCGGTCGACGACGACCACGTCGCCCGGCGCCACCGTGTGGTGCCAGACGATCTTGTTGGACGTGCTGGTGCCGTTGGTGACGAAAAAGCAGTGGTCGGCGTTGAAGATGCGCGCCGCGTTGCGCTCGGATTCGCCAATCGCGCCGTTGTGATCCAGCAGCTGGCCCAGTTCCTCGACCGCATTGCACACGTCGGCGCGCAGCATGTTCTCGCCGTAGAACTGGTGGTACATCTGGCCCACCGGGCTCTTGAGGAAGGCCACGCCGCCCGAGTGGCCGGGGCAGTGCCAGCTGTACGAGCCGTCCTCGGCGTAGTCCAAGAGCGCCTTGAAGAACGGGGGCTGCACGCCCTCCAGGTAGCTCTTGGCCTCGCGGATGATGTGGCGCGCCACGAACTCGGGCGTGTCCTCGAACATGTGGATGAAGCCGTGCAGCTCCCGCAGGATGTCGTTGGGCAGGTGGCGGCTGGTCTTGGTCTCGCCGTAGATATAGATCGGCACGTCGGCGTTCTTGCGTCGCACCTCGCCGATGAAACTGCGCAGGCTGTGGATGATCGGATCCTGCCCCGCGCCCAGCGTGAATTCCTCGTCGTCGATAGACAGAATGAAGGCGCTGGCGCGGCTTTGCTGCTGCGCAAACTGCGAGAGGTCGCCGTAGCTGGTCACGCCCAACACCTCGAAGCCCTCCTCCTCGATGGCCTGCGCCAGCGCGCGGATGCCCAGGCCGGACGTATTCTCGGAGCGGTAGTCCTCGTCGATGATGACGATGGGAAAACGGAATTTCATGCGCAGCCTCCCGGGCAAGCGATCAAGCTAAAAACAGACAGGCGCGAAGTGTAAGAAAGAATCCAGGGGCCTGACACGCGTACCCGTGTATTTGGCCCAGAATCGCGATTGGCCACAACATTCGATAAGGAGGGACTCTGGTGGACATGGACGCATCCAACATCTGGTGGCTGCTGGCCGGCTTCGCGGTCGCAGCCGAGCTCATCACCGGCACTTTTTACCTGCTGATGCTGGCCATCGGCCTGGCCGCTGGCGCCGTGGCCGCGCACTTCGGCCTGTCCAGCAGCATGCAGATGGCAACCGCCGCGGTCGTGGGCTCGGTGGCGGTGCTGGCCACCTACTATGTGCGTCGTGCCCGCCCGGGCGACCCGTCGCCGCGCTCCGAGCGCAGCGTCAACCTGGACGTGGGCGAGACCGTGCAGATCGACGCCTGGAGCGCCGACGGCACGGCCCAGGTACGCTACCGCGGTGCCAACTGGACGGCCATCCTCGCCCCCGGCACCACGCCCACACCCGGTTCGCACCGCGTCGTCGAGCTCGTCGGCAGCCGCCTGCTGGTCGAGCCGCTGTAACC
Source organism: Comamonadaceae bacterium CD01 (assembly GCA_002894305.1). Taxonomy (GTDB): domain Bacteria; phylum Pseudomonadota; class Gammaproteobacteria; order Burkholderiales; family Burkholderiaceae_C; genus Comamonas_C; species Comamonas_C faecalis. The sequence goes on along the minus strand of PGEI01000010.1, from coordinate 45,801 downwards.
CTCGCCTCACCCCGTTTACCCATTCCCGAGAAAGCAAATCCATGGAAGTCGCCATCGTCATCGTCGTCATTGCCGTGCTGTTCATCACGCGCGCGGTCAAGATCGTCCCGCAGCAAAACGCCTGGGTCAAGGAGCGCCTGGGCAAGTACGCCGGCACGCTCGCGCCGGGCATGAAGATCATCATTCCCTTCATCGACCGCATCGCCTACAAGCACAGCCTGAAGGAAATTCCGCTGGACGTGCCCAGCCAGGTCTGCATCACGCGCGACAACACGCAGCTGCAAGTCGACGGCGTGCTGTACTTCCAGGTCACCGACCCGATGCGCGCCAGCTACGGCTCCAGCAACTACGTCGTCGCGGTCACCCAGCTGGCGCAGACGACGCTGCGCAGCGTCATCGGCAAGATGGAGCTGGACAAGACCTTCGAGGAGCGCGACATCATCAACGCCCAGGTGGTCGCCGCCATCGACGAAGCGGCGCTGAACTGGGGCGTCAAGGTGCTGCGCTACGAGATCAAGGACTTGACCCCGCCGGCCGAGATCCTGCGCGCGATGCAGGCGCAGATCACCGCCGAGCGCGAGAAGCGCGCCGTCATCGCCACGTCGGAGGGCAAGCGCCAGGAAGAGATCAACCTGGCCGACGGCCAGAAGCAGGCCGCCATCGCCCGCTCCGAGGGCGAGCAGCAGGCGCAGATCAACAAGGCCCAGGGCGAGGCATCGGCCATTCTGGCCGTGGCCGAGGCCACGGCGCGCGCCATCGCCCGCGTGGCCCAGGCCATCGAGCTGCCCGGCGGCAGCCAGGCCGTGCAACTGAAGGTGGCCGAAAAGGCGGTCGACGCCTACAGCAAGGTGGCCGCCGACGCGACCACCACGCTGATCGTGCCCAGCAACATGACCGAGGTGTCGGCGCTGGTCAGCTCGGCAATGAAGATGATCCAGACCAACCAGAAGTGATGCCCGCCGCGCAACGCGCATGAACCAACCCCTGGATGCCCTCGCCTTCCCTTTGCGCGGCAGCCGGCTGATCGAGGCCAGCGCCGGCACCGGCAAGACCTGGACGATTGCCGCGCTCTACCTGCGCCTGGTGCTGGGCCACGGTGGCGAGAACGCCTTTGCCCGCCCACTGCTGCCGCAGGACATCCTGGTGATGACCTTCACGCGCGCGGCCACGCGCGAGTTGACCGAGCGCATCCGCGCGCGGCTGGTGCAGGCGCTGGCCTGCTTTCGCGGCGAGGCGCCCGTGCCCGACGGCGACGCCGTGCTGCAGGGACTGCTGGCCGACCACGCCGACCCTGCCGAGCGCGAGGCCGGCGCCTGGCGCCTTCAGCTGGCTGCCGAATCCATGGACGACGCGGCCATCCACACCATCGACGCCTGGTGCCAGCGCATGCTGCGCGAGCACGCCTTCGACAGCGGCAACCTGTTCGACGAGACGCTGGAGGCCGACGAGCGCCAGCGGCGCACCGAAGCCGCGCAGGACTACTGGCGCCAGCAGGTCTACCCGCTCGCAGGCAGCGCGCTGGACGCGCTGCTGCAGGTCTGGCCGACGGTGGAAGCGCTGGTGGCCGACATGGCGGCGCTGAGCGACGAACCGCTGGACCCCGCGCTGGGCCAGGGCTGCGCGGCCCAGGTGCTGGAGCAGGCCCAGGCGCAGCGCCAGCAGCAGTTGCTGCAACTGGCCAGCGGCTGGCAGGAGCGCGCCCAGCAACTACAGGGCTGGCTGGCCGGCCAGCTGGCGCACAACGCCGCCGCCTGGACGGCCAGCAAGCTGCGCCCCGCCAACACCGGGCGCTGGCTGCAGCTGCTCAGCGACTGGGCCGCGCAGCCCCACGACGCGCTGCAAGAGGCGCTTGGCACCGGCGCCACCCGCCTCACGCCCGACGGCCTGCTGGATGCATACAAAGGCGCGCCGCCCGCGCCCCTGCCTCAAGAGTCGCAGGCACTGGCCGACCTGCTGGACGCGCTGCGCGAGCTGCCCGGCGCCGGCACCGCGCTGCGCCTGCACGCGGCCGTGCACGTGCAGCAGCGCCTGCGCTGGCTCAAGCGCCAGGCCGGCACCTTCGGCTTTGCCGACATGCTCGACCGCCTGAACGCGGCGCTGGCCGGCGCGCGCGGCCCTAGCCTGCGCGCGTCCATCCTGGCGCAGTACCCGGTGGCGCTGGTCGACGAGTTCCAGGACACCTCGCCCGCGCAATACCTTTTGTTCGACCAGATCTACCGCAGCGCGGACAACGACACGGCAAGCGCGCTGCTGCTGATCGGCGACCCAAAGCAGTCGATCTACGGCTTTCGCGGCGCCGACATCTACAGCTACCTGCAGGCGCGCCGCGCCACCGCCGGGCGCCACTATATGCTGGGCACCAACTACCGCTCCAGCGGCGCGCTGGTGCAGGCCATCAACCACTGGTTCGACCAGGCCGAGCAGCGCGCCGGCAGCGGAGCGTTTCGCTTCCGCTCTGCAAGCACCGGCGCCGCCGAGCAGGACGACCCGGTGCCGTTCACCGGCGTGGCCGCCGCCGGCCGCGCCGAGCGCTTCGTCGCCCAGGGCAGCGCGCAGCCGGCGCTGCACACCGTCTGGCACGCCGGGCCGGGCGACGAGCCGCTTTCCGCCCAGGCGCTGCAGCCCCACCTGGCCCAGTGCTGCGCCGAGCAGATCGTGCAGTGGCTGGGCGACGCAACCACCGGATTCGACCGCCCCGGACACGGCTTCACCCGCCTGAAGGCCGGCGACATCGCCATCCTGGTGCGCAAGAAGAGCGAGGCCGACGCGGTGCGCCGCGAGCTGCAGCGCCGCGGCGTGGCATCGGTCTACCTGTCCGACCGCGAATCGGTCTTCACCAGCGGCGAGGCGCGCGACCTGCTGCTGTGGCTGCGCGCCGTGGCCGACCCGCTGAACACCCGCCACCTGCGAGCGGCACTTGCCACGCCGCTGGTCGGCCTGGCGCTGGCCACGCTTGAGCAGCTGGCCCACGACGACCAGGCGCTGGACGGCTGGAGCGAGCTGCTGCGCCAGCTGCACGGCGCGTGGCAGCGCCAGGGCATCCTTGCCATGCTGCGCCACAGCCTGCACCGCCTGCAACTGCCCGCACGCTGGCTGCAGGACGCGGACGCCGCCGGCGAGCGGCGCCTGACCAACGTGCTGCACCTGGCCGAGCTGCTGCAGAACGCCAGCGCCGACCTGGACGGCGAGCACGCGCTGATCCGCTGGCTGGCCGGGCAGATCGACAGCCCCGGCGGCGACAGCGACGAGCAGGTGCTGCGCCTGGAGAGCGACGCCGACCTGGTGCAGGTCGTCACCATCCACAAGAGCAAGGGCCTGGAATACCCGCTGGTGTGCCTGCCGTTCGCCGTCGGCTACCAGCCGCGCCAGCGGCGCAACACCGCGCTGCTCAAATTGCCCCAACCGGGTGGCGGCCACCTGCTGCGGCTGGACTACAGCGACGCCGAGCTGGCCCAGGCCGACGAGGAGCGCCTGCGCGAAGACCTGCGCCTGCTGTACGTGGCGCTGACCCGCGCGCGCCACGCGCTGTGGCTGGGCGCCGGGCCGCTGCGCCACGGCAACGGCAAGGCCTGCATCAACCAAATGACCGCCTGGGGCTATCTGCTGGGCGGCGACACGCCTCTGGACGGCGCCGCCTGGTGGCAGCGGCTGCAAGCCTGGTGCGCCGGCCAGCCCGCCAGCCGCTGCGAGCGGGCGCCCGAACAGGTGGCGCTCACCCGCCTGCCCGCGCCGCAGGGGCAGCCGGCGCTGCACGCCGCGCCACCCTACCGCGCGCAGTTCGACCGGCGCTGGGGCATAGGCAGCTTCTCGGCGCTGGTGCGCGACCTCTCCCCGCTTGAGAGCCCGCCCCAGGCCGCCAGCGACCCACTGCCCGATCTGCCTGATCTACCCGATCTGCCCGACGCGCCCGCATTGCACGGCCTGGCCACCCCGCGCCCCGCCGACGACGAGCCGGCCAGCCAGCAGCCCGTCGACACCGCGCTGCCCGGTGCCACGCGAGCCACCACCCTCGCGCCCTGGCACCGCTTTCCCGGCGGACCGCTGGTCGGCAACTTTCTGCACGAACAGCTGCAGTGGCTCAGCGACGAAGGCTTTGCCCTGGCGCAGCAGCCCGCGGCAGATGACCCACTGGCCGCCGCGCTCTTGCGCCGCTGCGAGCGTGCCGGGCACGGCCCGCGCGCGCAGGACGCGCTGGCCTGGCTGGCCGCCGCGGCGCACCAGCGCCTGCCCGGCGTGGACGCCTCGCTCGTCCAGCTGGCCCAGGGCGGCGCCCACCAGCGCCTGGCCGAAATGGAGTTCTGGATGCCTGTGCAGCAGCTGCCCGCCGCCCGGGTGGACGCGCTGTGCCGCGCGCACATCCTGCCCGGGCAGGAACGCCCGCCGCTGCCCGAGCGCAGCCTGCACGGCATGCTGATGGGCTTTGCCGACCTGGTGTTTGCCCACCAGGGGCGCTACTGGGTGCTGGACTACAAAAGCAACCGCCTGGGAGCGGACGCCGCCGCCTACGGCGCCGACGCGCTGGCGCAGGCCATGCTGACGCACCGCTACGACGTGCAGGCCGCGTTCTACCTGCTGGCGCTGCACCGCCTGCTGGGCCAGCGCCTGGGCAGCGCCTACGACCCGGCGGCGCAACTGGGCGGCGCGCTGTACTACTTTCTGCGCGGCATCGACAGCGCCGCCGCCGGCGTGCACCTGCTGGCGCCGCCTCTGGCGCTCTTGAACGAGCTGCAGGCGCTGATGGAATCCACCCAGCCGGAGGCACTGGCATGAGCCCGCCGCGCGCCGTACGCGACAGCGCCACCGGCGACCTGTTCGCCGCACTCACTGCGGACGATGCACCGCCGCCCGCCGCGCCGCTGACCGGCGACGCGCTGCTTGCATTGCTGCGCCAGTGGACCGACGCCGGCCTGCTGCGCCATATCGACACCGCGCTCGCCGCGCTGCTGCACGAGCAGCACGCAGACAGCCCGCCCTGCGCGCTGCTGGCCGCCGCGCTGCTGGCGCAGATGGAAGGGCGCGGCCACAGCTGCCTGCCGCTGGCGCCATTGCTTCAGTCGCCGCTGGCCACGCTGGCCTGGCCACCCGAGCATGCCGACGCGGTCGATGCGCTGTGGGCGCAGCTGCCCGCCAGCCTGCCCGGCTGGCTGCAGGCGCTCACCGCCTGCCCCTGGGTGCGCACCGCCACCAGCGACGGCACGCCACTGGACGACGACGCCGGCCAGCCGCTGGTGCTGGTCGACGCCGCAGGCAGCGCGCCGCTGCTGTACCTGCGCCGCTACTGGCTGCACGAGCAGGCGGTGGCACGCCACATCACCGCCCTCAGCAGCGCCACGCCGGCCGCGCCCGTCGACATCGGGGCCGCGCGCGGCTGGCTGGAGCGCTTTTTCGCGCCGACGCCGGACGCCGCGCCCGACTGGCAGAAAATCGCCTGCGCGCTGGCGCTGCGCGGGCAGCTGACGCTGATCACCGGCGGCCCGGGCACCGGCAAGACCTATACCGCCGCGCGCCTGCTGGCGCTGCTGTTTGCCACCGCCGCCCAGCCCGACCAGCTGCGCGTGGCGCTGGCCGCGCCCACCGGCAAGGCGGCTGCGCGGCTGAAGCAGTCCATCGACGAGGCGCTGGGCGCGCTGCAGCACAGCGTGGGCAGCGCGCTGGATCTGGGCGCGCTGGTCGAACGCACCGGCGCGGCGCGCACGCTGCACGCGCTGCTGGGCGCGCGCGCCGGCACGCGCCACTTCAGCCACCATGCGGGCAACCCGCTGGAAGTCGACGTGCTGATCGTCGACGAAGCGTCGATGGTGCACCTGGAGATGATGGCCGCACTGCTGGCCGCGCTGCCCGCCAGTGCGCGCCTGGTGCTGCTGGGCGACAAGGATCAGCTCGCCTCGGTCGAGGCCGGCGCCGTGCTTGGCGACCTGTGCCGCGGCGCCGAGGCCGGCCGCTACGCCCCGGCCACCGCGCAGTGGATTGCCGACCTGACGGGCGAGATCCTCGCGCCGCAATTCCTGGCCACTGGCGCCACGCCCGATCCGCTGGCGCAGCACACCGTGATGCTGCGCGCCAGCCGCCGCTTTGGCGGCCCCATCGGCCAGCTGGCGCAGGCGGTCAACGAGGGCGATGCAGCCGCCGCCGGCGCGCTGCTGCAGCGTGGCCGAGGTGGTGGGGACAGTGGCGAGGTCGCGCTGCGCCAGGGCGGCACGCCCGCACAGGCAGTGCAGCTGGCCTGGCCCGGGCGCGCCGGCACACCCAGCTATGGCGGCTACGCGCAGGCGCTTGCGCGCTGGCAACCGCTGCGCGCCAGTGCCGGGCAGGACGGCTTTGAAGCGGCGCACGCCGCCTGGGCCGCCAACGTGCTGCGCGCCTTCGAGCGCTTTCGCCTGCTGTGCGCGGTGCGCGAGGGAGACTGGGGCGTGCAGGGCCTGAACCGCGCGATCGAGCAGGCGCTGGCGCACGCCGGCGTCATCGCCCAGACGGGCGGCAGCTGGTACGCCGGGCGCCCGGTCATGGTCACGCGCAACGAGCCGCAGCTGGGCGTGTTCAACGGCGACATCGGCATCGCCCTGCCCGGCGCCGCGCCCGACCACGCGCTGCGCGTGTACTTTCTGCAGGGCGAGCAACTGCGCTCGGTCGGTGTGGCGCGGTTGGCACAGGTGCAGACCGCGTTCGCAATGACGGTGCACAAAAGCCAGGGCTCGGAATTTGCCCACGCCGCACTGGTGCTGCCCGCCAGCGCCGGCCAGCTGCTCGCGCGCGAACTGGTCTACACCGGCATCACCCGCGCGCGGCAGGCGTTCACGCTGGTCGAGCAGCACGCCGGCCTGCTGGCCCAGGCCATCGAGCGCCCCACCCAGCGCGCCAGCGGCCTGGCGCGGCTGCTGCGTCGCTGACGCCGCCAAAAACCCGGCACGGCGCCGGCGGCCATGGCACAGGGGACAATCGGGCCATGCCCGCACAACCCCAGGCGCAGCCGGCGCCGCACTCCCCCTGGCGCCTGTCCGTGGCGCCGATGCTCGATTGGACCGACCGCCACTGCCGCTACCTGCACCGCCTGCTGTCGCAGCGCGCCCTGCTCTACACCGAGATGGTGACCACCGGCGCACTGCTGCACGGCGACGTGGCGCGCCACCTGCGCTTTGGCACGGCCGAGCACCCGCTAGCGCTGCAGCTGGGCGGCAGTGAGCCGCACGACCTGGCCCGCGCGGCCCGACTGGGCCAGGACTGGGGCTATGACGAGATCAACCTGAACTGCGGCTGCCCCAGCGAACGCGTGCAGCGCGGCGCCTTTGGCGCCTGCCTGATGCGCGAACCCCAGCTGGTGGCCGACTGCGTCAAGGCCATGGTCGACGCGGTCGGCGTGCCGGTCACCGTCAAGCACCGCATCGGCATCGACCAGGTCGAGGACTATGGCTTTGTGCGCGACTTCGTCGGCACCGTCGCGCAGGCGGGCTGCAAGGTGTTCATCGCGCATGCGCGCAGCGCCTGGCTCAAGGGCCTGAGCCCAAAGGAGAACCGCGAGATCCCGCCGCTGCGCTACGACGTTGCGGCGCGCCTGAAGGCCGACTTTCCCCTGCTGACGATTGCGGTCAACGGCGGTATCAAGGACGACGCCGCGGTGCACGCGCAGCTGACGCAGCTCGACGGCGTGATGGTGGGCCGCGAGGCCTACCACAACCCCTGGTGGCTGGCGCGCTGGGACGAGGCCTTCTTTGGCGCCGCGCCCAACGCCCTCACCCGCGAACAGGTGGAAGAAGCCATGGTGGACTACATGGAGCGCGAGGCCGCCGAGCACGGCACGCACTGGTACGCGGTGGCCCGCCACATGCTGGGCCTGCGCCACGGCCTGGCCGGCGCGCGCCGCTGGCGCCAGGTGTGGAGCGACCACCGCCTCAAGCACTTGGGCGCCCGCGAGGTCATGGCAATTGCACGCACCGCGCCGGCGCCGGCACCACTGGCAGCCTGAAATCAATATCCCCTGGAGAACCAAGGGTGGGGACGCGATACGGCCCGCCCTTGATCAATATTGATATTCTGCTATAATGCGGGCCTTGCGCAGACTTATCTCGCGCTTGTTTTGCAAGCAAATTCGCCTTGCAAACCATTTTGACCCAAGCATGGGTCGCTGAATTACCAGCCAATCGCTGGAACCCATTTATCAGGCAGGCCCACCTCTTCTTGCAGGCTGCAAGCCCCTGCCTCGGCTTTTTTGCCGTGATATTACCCGGGTATATTGGATGTCGAATTTCGGCAGGCATCCATTCGCCCCTTGTTTTAAATTAACCAGGAGATGTTTGATGAGTATCGAAAACATGCGCGTTGCCATTTTGGGCGCCGGCCCCAGCGGCTTGGCACAGCTGCGCGCCTTTGACGCGGCCCGCCGCGCCGGCCAGGCCGTGCCCAAGGTGGTGTGCTACGAGAAGCAGTCGGACTTGGGCGGCATGTGGAACTACACCTGGCGCACCGGGCTGGACGCCTACGGCGAGCCCGTGCACGGCAGCATGTACCGCTATCTGTGGTCCAACGGTCCCAAGGAATGCCTGGAGTTCTCCGACTACAGCTTTGAAGAGCATTTCGGCCTGCCGATTGCCTCCTACCCGCCGCGTGCGGTGCTGCGCGACTACATCATGGGCCGTATCGAGAAAAGCGGCCTGCGCAAGCAGATCCAGTTCCTGCACTCGGTGCAGTGGGTGGAATATGACGAGAACAGCAAGAAGTTCAGCGTCACGGTGCGCGACATGAAGCAAGACCGCATGTTCACCGAGCAGTTTGACTGGGTAGTCGTCGCCACGGGCCATTTCTCCACGCCCAACGTACCGTATTTCGAAGGGGTGGAGAATTTCCCCGGCCGCGTTCTGCATGCGCATGATTTCCGCGATGCGTGCGAATTCACCGACAAAAACGTCCTGATCGTGGGCAGCAGCTATTCGGCCGAGGATATTGGCACCCAGTGCTATAAATATGGCGCCAAATCCATTACCTTCAGCTACCGCTCCGCGCCGATGGGTTTGAAATGGCCGGCCGCTTTCAGTGAAAAGCCCCTGCTCAAGCGGGTCGATGGCAATACCGCGTATTTCAAGGACGGCAGCAGCACCGAGGTGGACGCCATCGTGCTGTGCACCGGCTACCAGCACCACTTCCCCTTCCTGCCCAACGACCTGACGCTGCGCACCCACAACCGCCTGTACCCGGCCAATCTGTACAAGGGCATTTTCTGGATGGACAACCCGCATCTGGTGTACCTGGGCATGCAAGACCAGTACTACACCTTCAACATGTTCGACGCCCAGGCCTGGTATGCGCGCGACGTGATCCTGGGCAACCTGCCCCTGCCCAACAAGGAGGCGATGCGCCAGGACAGCCAGCGCTGGCTGTCCAAGGAGGAGGCCACGACCTGTCCCGAGGAGGACATCGACTTCCAGGCCGCCTACATTCGCGACCTGCTCAAGCCGACCGACTATCCCAACTTCCACGTCGAGGGCATGGCAACGCTGTTCAAGGAATGGAAGCACGACAAGCAGGAAGACATCCTGGGCTACCGCAACCGCAGCTACCGCTCGACCATGACGGGAACGATGGCGCCGCCCCACCACACGCCCTGGATGGAGGCGATGGACGACACGCTGGAGGCCTTCCTGGCCCGGGAGCCCGAGCTGGCCGAGGCCTGATCCACCTGGACTGCTGCCATCCGTGCAAAAGCCCGTGTCGCGAGACACGGGCTTTTTTGCGCTTCACAAAGCAGGCCGCCCGGTGCGATCACGCATTCCGGGCGGTCAAGAGGGTTTCAAGCAGGAGGCGCCCTCTTTCCATCGGGCGCCGCAGGCACTCAGCAGCAGGCACCGCCCGAGCAACAGGAATCTTCGTCTTCGGCGCCGACGGTCTCCAGCCGGCTGATCTGTACGCGCCACAGGCCGGGGCCGGACTGCAGATAAGCCCACTGGTACTGGCCCGGCGCGCGCGACTCCAGCTGGTAGCGCAGCGGCACCGGGTCGTGGTCATTGGCAATCACCAGGGCCTCGCCGGCGTTCAAAGTGTCCAGGCGGCCGAAGATCTGGGCGTGGCGCTCATACGGTGCGATGGTGCGCACGTCGATTTCAGAGATGGCTGCAGTGCTCATCGAGATTCCTTGCGACAGGGGGCGGGGATAAGTGTTGAAAACGGGCGCGGCCACGACTGATGGCGCCCTCATGGGGAAAACAAGAAATTCAGGGCCGGAACACGGGGCCGGAGCCGCCGCGCTTCAGCCGTCCTTGCCATCCAGGCGCGTGCGCGTCAGCCACGGCGTGTAGATCACCAGGTAGATGGCAAACCCCACGGCCCACAGCGCGGCCGCCACCTCCAGGCAGCGCAGGTAGTACTGCGGCTCGATCGCCGGCACGATGGTGCGCAGCACGGCGGCAATCAACACCAGCGCATAGGCGATCGCCTCGCCCTTGGAAGCCTTCAGCGGACGGCCGGTGTGGCCGCGCGCGGTGCGCGTGATCATGCCGATGATCAGCCCGCCGATGACACCCACGGCAAAGGCGTGCACCGCGATCGAGTCGCTGACCCAGCCCAGCTGCGCCATGGCCAGCAGCACGAAGCCGAGGGGCATCCACAGATAGGACAGGTGCAACACCCAGAGAATGGGCCGCGTCAGCGTGACCTGCGGGTGCCATTGGTACAGGCGCACCGCGTGCAGCGCCGCGGCCAGCAGACAGGCCACCAGCGTCAGCATGGCCGGTGCGGAGACCACCCACAGCGCCAGCGCCACCGCGGTCACGGCCAGCAGCGTCAGGTCGAACTTGCGCGGGATCGTGATCACCAGGCCGGGCGTGACGTTCTTGGTGAACATGGGCACGACGCGCCCTGTCATCACGCTGATGACCATCAGGATCAGCGCCAGCTCGGCGTACAGCGAAGCCATGACCGGTACCGTGATCGCGCCCATGGCCGACAGGTGAAACACCAGGTTGGCCGCGCTCATCAATAGCAAGATGCCGATCAGCGGCAGGTTGCGCTTGTTGCCCGCCTGGATCAGCACCCGCAGCAGGATGACCGCCACCGCCGGCAGCAGCACCACGTCCAGCGCGGCGAACACCGGATACGGCGCGACGAAGAAGGCCACGCGCGCCGCCAGCCACAGCAGCGCCAGCGTGCCCAGCAGCGGCCCGCGCGCGGTGTCGCGCCCGGTCCAGGCGCGCACCGCGGTCAGCAGAAAGCCGGCGATCACGCCCGCGGCAAAGCCGAACAACATCTCATGCGCGTGCCAGTACAGCGCAGGCAGTTCCAGATCCCATGGCACGTGGCCGATGAACACGCCGATCCACAGCGGTACCGACACGCAGGCCAGCAGCGCGCTGAGCAGGTAGAACGGGCGAAACCCCAGTCGCAGCAAGGCCATGCCTTTGAGCGCGGGTGCCACGGATGCGGGTGGAGACAGCGGTGATGCGGGCGGTAGGGGTTGTGACATGGCCTGTGAGAGGTGAATGCTCCAGGATCGTGGAGCCGACATGCCGCGCACCGTTGGGCGTGCGACCTATAACATTCATTTTATATGAATCTTAAACCATCCAACCCGGCCAATCAGGCGCGACAGTGACTTGCCCTGGGTACGCGGCCCGGTTCAAGTTCCGGCCGTTGCCGCCGATACCTTGGAGGCTGTCGTCATTTTTCAATCACCATGGATACCGCCCTCACCCAATCGATCGTCCGCACCTCCGCCGCCATGAACCAGCACGCCACTGCCGATGCAGTCGGCGTGGCCGTGCTCAAGAAAGCCATGGACGTGAACGCGGCCACGGCGACCACGCTGATCGAAACGCTGCTGCCCCAGCCAGCGCTGGCCACCGAAGGCGCGCTGGGCACGCAGGTCAACACCTACGCCTGACGTGGCGCGGGGCGCCAGCCCTGCCCAGGCGCGGCTGCGTGCCGCGCACACCCTGCCTCAATGCGCGGCGCCGGCGCTTGAGAACAGCTGAATGACGAGCACGCCGCCGACGATCATCGCCATGCCGGCGATGGCCGGCCCATCGAGCCGCTGGCCATACAGCAGCCAGCCGACGACCGAGATCAGCACGATGCCCAGGCCCGACCAGATGGCGTAGACGACACCGGTGGACATGTGGTTCATCACCCGTGCGACCAGAAAGAACGCCAGGCAATAGCCGGCCACGGCCAGCAGGCTGGGCCACAGGCGGGTGAACCCGGCCGAGGACTTGAGCGCCGAGGTGGCGATCACCTCGGCCGCGATGGAAATGCCGAGCATGACGAGTGGATGCATGGTGGGTCTTTCTTGTACCGCGCTCGCTTCAGAGGTTGAGAATAGATAGCTGGCCCACGCGCTCGGCGCCGGCCTTTGCATAACAAATCAGTCTCATAGCACGCCCTTCTTCGCGGCCGGCCACCGGAGCCAACTGGCGCAACGACGCTTTCGGAATCACGCGCCGCGCTGGCGCCGCGCCTCGTACAGGCAGACGGCGCTTGCCACCGACACGTTCAGGCTCTCGACCGCGCCCTGCATCGGGATGCTCACCAGCGCATCGCAGGTCTTGCGCGTGAGCTGGCGCATGCCCGGCCCCTCTGCGCCCAGAACCAGCGCAACCGGCCCCTTCAGGTCGGCCTGGTACAGGTTCTGTTCTGCGTCACCGCTGGTGCCGATGACCCAGATGCCGCGCTCCTTGAGTTCGCCGAGCGTGCGCGCCAGGTTGGTCACCATGAAGTACGGCACGGTCTCGGCCGCGCCGCTGGCCACCTTGGCCACGGTGGCGTTGATGCCCACCGCGTGATCCTTGGGCGCGATCACCGCATGCGCGCCCGCTCCGTCGGCCACGCGCAGGCAGGCGCCCAGGTTGTGCGGATCGGTCACACCGTCGAGCACCAGCAACAAGGGGTTTGCCACGCCGTCCGCCTCCAGTTGCTCCAGCAGCGCGTCCAGCGAATGCTGCTGCGCCACCGGCTGCACGCGCGCGGCCACGCCCTGGTGGCCGTGGCTGCCGGCGAGCTTGGCAATGCGCAGGCCGTCGGCCTCGATCAGGCGCACGCCCACCTCTTTGGCGCGCTGCACGAACTGGCGCATGCGCGCGTCGCGGCGCGTGGGGTCGACATAGATTTCGACGACGGACTGCGGCGCGGTCTTCAGGCGCACGCCAACGGCGTGAAAACCGAATAGGACTTTGGTAGGGGCGGACATGGCGGCATTATCCGGGCTGCGCAGGGGCCGCGCAGCGACAACCGCGCAAGCCCGGGCGCGGCGCAAGACACTTGCGCCCATACGGACAGGCAGCGCAGCGCCTGCGCGCGCCTTAGAATGCGCGGTTTTCTCCCGCTGCAGCGGGTAGGACGCGGGCTACCCGCCCAAGGCCTGGCACCGCCGCGCAAACCGGCGAGGCGGCGCACCACCCCTGCACACAACCGCCTCCTGCCATGATTCTGTCTCCCTTGATGCGCTGGGTGCAGCGCACCAGCCTGGTCACGCAAATCGTGATCGGCCTGCTCGTCGGCGTTGCGCTGGCCATCGTCTGGCCCGCCGCCACGCCTTCCGTGGCGTTTCTGGGCAACGTCTTCATCGCTGCGCTCAAGGCCATTGCACCGGTGCTGGTCTTCGTGCTGGTGATGGCCGCCATCAGCAACCACCGCCCGGGCGAGGCCACCGCCATCCGCCCGGTGCTGCTGCTGTACGTCGCCGGCACCGTGGCCGCGGCATTGGTGGGCGTGGTCGCCAGCACCTGGTTTCCCAGCACGCTGGTACTGCAGGCGCCGGCCACCAGCGGCACGCCGCCGGGCGCGGTCTCCGAGGTGCTGCTCAACGTGGTCAACAACATCGTCGCCAACCCGGTGCGCTCGCTGATGGAGGCCAACTACATCGGCATTCTTGCCTGGGCAGTGGCGCTGGGCGTGGCGCTGCGTCACGCCAACGCCACCACGCGCGCGGCGCTGCAGGACGCCTCGCACGCGGTCACCCAGGTCATTCTGTGGGTGATCCGCTGCGCGCCGCTGGGCATTCTGGGCCTGGTGGCCGCCACGTTTGCCGAGGCCGGCGCCCAGGCGCTGTGGGGCTACGCCCACCTGCTGGCGGTGCTGCTGGGCTGCATGGTGTTCGTCGCGCTGGTGGTCAACCCGCTGATCGTCTTTGCGGTGCTGCGCCGCAACCCCTACCCGCTGGTGCTGCTGTGCCTGCGCGAGAGCGGCATCACCGCGTTCTTCACGCGCAGCTCGGCGGCCAACATCCCGATCAACCTGGCGCTGTGCCAGCGCCTGGGGCTGGAGGAGGAGACCTACAGCGTCGCGATTCCGCTGGGCGCGACGATCAACATGGCCGGCGCGGCCATCACCATCAGCGTGCTGTCGCTGGCGGCGGCGCACACGCTGGGCATCACGGTGGATCTGCCCTCCGCACTGCTGCTGTGCATCGTCGCATCGGTGTGCGCCTGCGGCGCCTCGGGCGTGGCCGGCGGCTCGCTGCTGCTCATTCCGCTGGCGTGCAGCCTGTTCGGCATCGACAACGACGTGGCCATGCAGGTCGTCGGCGTGGGCTTCATCATCGGCGTGCTGCAGGACTCGACCGAGACCGCGCTGAATTCGTCTACCGACGTACTGTTCACCGCCACCGCCTGCATGGCGCAGGACAAGGGCTGACGTAGCGCAGCCGGCGACGCCCTCAGGCGGCGGCCAGCGGCTGCGCAATGCACCCGGCCTCGATCGTTATCGTGCGTCCGCAGCGCCGGGCGATGTCCCGGTCGTGCGTGACCAGGATCAACGTGGTCGCGCGCTCCTGGTTGAGCGCGAACATCAGCTCGACGATGGTCTGACCGGTGGCGTGATCCAGGCTGCCGGTGGGCTCGTCGGCCAGCAGCAGCGCCGGCTCGACGACGAAGGCGCGCGCCAGCGCCACGCGCTGCTGCTCGCCGCCCGACAGCACCTTGGGCAGGTGCTTGAGGCGCGCGCCCAGGCCCACGCGTTCGAGCATCGCCGCCGCCCGGGTGCGTGCGTCGCGCCGTCCGGCCAGCTCCAGCGGCAGCATCACGTTCTCCAGCGCGCTCAGGTGCGGCATCAGCTGAAAGCTCTGGAACACGAAACCCATCTTCTGCGCACGCAGCGCGGCGCGTACGTCCTCGTCCAGAGCGAACAAGTCCTGCCCCTGCAGCCGCACCGTGCCGCGCGTGGGCGTGTCCAGCCCGGCAATCAGCGACAGCAGCGTGCTCTTGCCCGAGCCCGACGCGCCGACGATGGCCACGGTCTCGCGCGCAGCAACGCGAAAGTCGATATCCCGCAGAATGTCGAGCTGCCCAGTCGAGTCGGCAACGGACTTGTACAAATGGTCGACTTCGATCAGATCCTGGGAATCAATCATGGACAAAGGAATTGGAATGCACATATGGCGACGGCGTGACTGTATCGCGGCCGCGGCGCTGGCACTGGCCTATCCCCTGGCACGCGCCGCTGCCGCGGCCAAACCCGCCACCATCCTGGTCGTCGGCGACTCGATGAGCGCCGAATACGGCTTGCCGCGCGGCAGCGGCTGGGTGCAGTTGCTGCACGAGCGCCTGGAGCGGGAGGCGCCGCAGGCCACGCTGGTCAACGCCAGCATCAGCGGCGACACCACCTCGGGCGGGCGCGCGCGCCTGCCCGCACTGCTGGCGCGCCACAAACCCACGCTGGTGGTGCTGGAGCTGGGCGGCAACGACGCGCTGCGCGGCCTGCCGCTCAAGAGCACCGAGGACAATCTGACCGCCATGGCCCAGGCCTGCCGTGCAGCCGGTGCGCAGGTGCTGCTGGTGGGCATGCAGGTGCCGCCCAACTACGGCGCCGACTACGCGCGCCGCTTTGCCGCGCTGTTCAAGGAGGTGGCGCAGGCGCAGGGTGCGGCGCTGGTGCCATTTCTGCTGGCAGGCGTGGCCGATGCAGCAGATCCCACCGCGCTGTTCCAGCCCGACCGCATCCACCCGAGCATCCAGGCCCAGCCGCGCATGCTGGACAACGTCTGGCCGCACCTGGCGCCGCTGCTGCGCTGAGCGCGCAGCGCCGCTTCAGCCTGCAAACGCCTGGGCCAGCGCCCGCGCCAGATCGGCCTGCAGATCCCGCACGTCCTCCAGCCCGATGCAAAAGCGCACGATGTGCCCCGGCTGCAGCTGCGGCGTGGCACCTTCGCGCATCGAGCCCAACTCGTAAGGCATGACCAGGCTGACCGGCCCGCCCCAGCTGTAGCCCAGGCGAAACAGCCGCAACGCGTCGCAGAACACGTCGACCTGCTGCTGGCTGTAGCGCGCGTCAAACATCACGCTGAAGATGCCGGCGGCCGCGCCCTGCCCACCGCGCGCGCCGCCGCACAGCGCCTGCCAGTGGTCGTGGCCGGGCGCGCCAGCGAGCGCCGGGTGCAGCACCTGCACCACTTGCGGCTGCGCGCCCAGCCAGCGTGCCAGCGCACGCGCCGCGTCGTCCTGCGCGTGGTAGCGCAGCGCCATGCTGGGCAGCGCGCGCAGCACGGCCTCGGCGTCGTTGGCGCCCACGCCCAGGCCCAGGCGCATGTGGGTGAGCTTGAGCCTGAGGTGCAGCGCCTGATCGCGCGTGGTGATCGCGCCCATCAGCACGTCGCCGCCGCCGCTGGGGTATTTGGTCAGCGCGTGCACCGAGACGTCGACGCCCAGGCTGCCGTCGCCCAGCAGGTCGAACGGCGCGAACGCCAGGCCTGCGCCCCAGGTGTTGTCCAGCACGCTGGCCACGCCGCGCTCGCGGCACAGCCGCGCCTGGGCGATCAGGTCGGGAAACTCCATGGTCACCGATCCGGCGGCCTCCAGCCACACCAGGCGCGTCGCCGGGCCGATCTTGGCGGCCAGGTCCTGCACATCCATCGGGTCGTAGACGCGGTGGGTGATGCCGTAGTGCGCCAGCTCCGCCTCGGCCAGCGCCTTGTTGGGACCGTAGGCGTTGTCGGGCAGCAGCACCTCGTCGCCCTGGCGCAGCAGCGACAGCGCCACGGTGGCGATTGCCGCCAGGCCGCTGGGCGCCAGCAGCGTCTGCAGGCCGCCCTCCAGCGTGCTGATGCGCTCCTCCAGCATGTAGGTCGTGGGCGTTCCGTGCAGGCCGTAGGTGTAGCCGGTCTTGTCCTTCCATTCGCGCGTGCGCATCGCGGCAACGTTGGGAAAATACACGGTCGACGCCTTGTGCACCGCCGGCTGCGGCGCGTCAAAGCCCGCTGGCGGCTGGTAGGGGTGGTGAATCAGGCGGGTGGCTGGTTGCGGTGCGGTGGTATCGGTCATGGGGCAATGGTAATGCGCCGCTGCACGGCGGACGGCGCCCGCACGGATCGCTGACAATCGGCGCCACCATGTCCACGTTGTACCGTCTCTTTCCGTTTCTCTCCTGGCCGCGCCCCACCGCATCGCTTCTCAAGGGCGAGTTCTGGGCCGGCCTCACCGTCGGGCTGATGCTCGTGCCCCAGGGCGTGGCCTACGCCCAGCTGGCGGGCATGCCGCTGGTGACCGGTATTTACGCCTCCCTGCTACCGGCGCTGGTCGCGGTGCTGTGGAGCTCGTCGACGCGCCTGGGCGTGGGCCCCACCGCGCTGTCCAGCCTGCTGGTGGGCACCTCGCTGGCCGGCCTGGCCGCCCCCGCCAGCGCCCAGTGGGTGGCACTGGCGGTGTGGCTGGCACTGCTGTCGGGCCTGCTGCAGATGCTGCTGGGCGCGTTTCGCTTCGGCTGGCTGCTGCAGCTGGTCACCTCGCCGGTGCTGGGGGGCTTCACGCAGGCGGCGGCCATCCTGATCCTGCTGTCGCAGCTGCCCGACCTGCTGGGCCTGCGATCGAGCTGGGGGGCGGTGCTGTCCACTCCGTCGATTTACCACTTCGACCTGGGCGCAATGGCCTTTGGCCTGGCCAGTCTGGCGATGCTGGTCGCCGGCAAACGCTGGCGCAAGAACTTTCCCACGGCCATGGTGCTCATCGCGCTGGCATCACTGGCCAGCTGGGCCACGGGTTTTGCCGACCGCGGCGGCGCCGTGATCGGCCACCTGCCCACGGGGCTGCCTGCGCTGTACCTGCCCGGCTGGCCGGGCTGGGAGCAACTGTCCGAGCTGGTCATGCCGGTGCTGGTCATCACGCTGGTGAGCTTTCTGGAGACCGCCTCCAGCGCCAAGGTCGACCACCAGCAGGCGGGTACGCGCTGGAACCAGAACCAGGACTTGATCGCCCACGGCCTGGCCAAGATGAGCTCGGGCCTGAGTGGCGCGTTCCCGACCAGCGCGTCATTCTCGCGCTCGGCGCTGAACCTGTACGCCGGCGCGCAAAGCGGCTGGTCCACGCTGTTCACGCTGGTCGTGGTGCTGGCCAGCCTGCTGTGGCTGATGCCGCTGCTCTACCACGTGCCGCGGTCGGTGCTGGCCGCGGTCGTCGTGATCGCCATCACCGGGCTGATCCGCCCGCGCACCATGCTGGGGCTGTGGCCCATCTCGCGCGTGGAGACCGTGATCGGCCTGGCCACGTTCGCGCTGACGCTGGCGACCGCGCCGCGCCTGTACTGGGGCGTGCTGGTCGGCCTGCTGATGAATCTGAGCCACTTTCTGTACCAGCGCCTGCACCCGCGCATCATCGAGGTGGGCATGCACGCCGACGGCAGCCTGCGCGACCGCCACCTGTGGCAGCTGCCAGCGCTTGCGCCGGGCGTGCTGGCGCTGCGCATGGACGCCGAGCTCGACTTCGCCTCGGCCAACGCGCTGGAGCAGCGCGTGGCCGACGAACTGGCCGCGCACCCGCAGCTGCGCCACCTGTGCCTGTTCGCCGGCGGCATCAACCGCGTGGACGTAACCGGCGTCGAGGCCTTCATGCGGCTGCGCGCCCAGGTGCAGGCACTGGGCGGCACGCTGCACATCAGCGCGCTCAAGCTGCCGGTGCTGCGCGTGCTCGAAGGCGCCGGCGCCCTGGTGCATGGCCCCAACCTGGCCACCTACCGCACCGACGGCCAGGCCGTCGCGGCGCTGCACCAGCTGGCCGACGGCGAGCCGGCGCAAACGGCCCGCTACGCGCCCTGACTGCTACACTCGCGCCCACACTTTTGCGTTGCCTTGCGTGAACAAGACGGCCCCACCCTCCACTTTCGTCGATCTCAACGAGCTGCAGCTGGACACGGCACTGGCGCTCGTCGGGCAGCCGCACATGACGCTGCCCGTCGGCGGCGGCGCCGGCACGCAGTACCTGCAATGCCTGATCGACGGCCTATGCGATCTCTCGCTGACCGATCCGCTGACCGGCCTGCCCAACCGGCGCTACATGCGCCAGGCGCTGGACGGCGAGATCGACCGCGTCTCCCGCTCGGGCGAGGCGGCGCTGCTGCTGATGCTGGACATCGACCATTTCAAGCGCATCAACGACAGCCATGGCCATCATGCGGGCGACCAGGTGCTGCAGTCGGTGGCTCGCACGCTGCAGTCCTGCCTGCGCCCGATGGACACCGTGGCGCGCTACGGCGGCGAGGAGTTCGCCATCATCCTGCCCGCCTGCCAGTTCGGCTTTGGCAAGGTGGTGGCCGAGCGCGTGCGCCGCGCCATCGAATCCACGCCCATCGCCCTCTCGCCCCACCAGAGCGTGCACGTGACGATCAGCATTGGCGGCGCGTTCACGATGCAGTGGATACGCAGCACCGCGCAGCTGTGGATAGAGCGCGCCGACACCCAGCTGTACATCGCCAAGGACAGCGGCCGCAACTGCGTCTCCA
Source organism: Comamonadaceae bacterium CD01 (assembly GCA_002894305.1). Taxonomy (GTDB): domain Bacteria; phylum Pseudomonadota; class Gammaproteobacteria; order Burkholderiales; family Burkholderiaceae_C; genus Comamonas_C; species Comamonas_C faecalis. The sequence continues at coordinate 26,121 of PGEI01000010.1, read as the reverse complement.
TCGAGGAGCAGCCCGACAGCACGGTGAGCGCCGAGGAAAAGGACGAATTGCTCGGCATGCTGACGGGCTGCTTCTACAATGATGCGGACGCCAAAACCCTTTCCCCTGCGCCCGAACACAGCACAGGCAGCGCTGCCCACTGAAACCCAGGCCATGAACGACGCGCTGACCACTTTCGCCCCCCCTCGCTCTCCCATGCCCACCGACACGCCTGCCGCCCACATCATCGCGATCACCAGCGGCAAGGGCGGTGTCGGCAAGACCTTTGTCTCGGCCAACCTGGCGGCGGCGCTGACGCGCCGCGGCCACCGCGTGCTGGTGCTGGACGCCGACCTGGGCCTGGCCAACCTGGACGTGGTGCTGAACCTGCATCCCAAGATCACGCTGCACGACGTCTTCACCGGCAAGGCGCAGCTGGACGACGCGGTCATCCCGGCGCCGGGGGGCTTTTCCGTCATCCTGGCCGGCTCGGGAATGATCGAGTACTCGCGCCTCACGCCCGAGGTGCGCAGCGAGTTCCTCAACGTCATCCACACGCTGGCGCCGCGCTACGACGTGGTGATCCTGGACACCGGCGCGGGCATCTCCGACGTCGTGCTGTTCTCGATCTCGATGGCCCCCGAGGTGCTGATCGTCGCCACGCCCGAGCCCACGTCGCTGACCGACGCCTACGCCGCGATCAAGGTGCTGTCGTCGCAGCAAAAACGCCAGCACGTGCGCATGGTGGTCAACCAGACCGCGCGCGCCGGCGACGGCCGCGCCATCACCAGCCAGCTGCAGCAGGTGCTCGACCGCTTCGTCACTACCGAATCGGGCAAGCCGGTGCGGCTGATCCACATGGGCGACATTCCGGCCGACCCCTCGGTGCGCGACGCGGTGATGCGCCGCCAGCTGCTGCTGCAGCAAATGCCCGGCTGCCCCGCGGCGCTGGCGATTGCGCAGCTGGCGGGCAAGGTCGAATCCACGCTGCTCACACCCGCGGCCTGAGGCTGGAGCCGTCTAAAAAACACGGGCCGGCATTGCCGGCCCGCTTCTTTTGGGGTGCGGCGTTTCAGTGCGCGTGGCCCCAGTACAGCAGCGCATCGCGCCCCTCGACCGACAGCGACACCTGCGTGCCCACGGGCAGCAGCACCTTGGTTGGCACATGGCCGAACGGCAGGTTGGTCAGCACGGGGGCCTTGATCTGCGTGCGCAGCCAGTCGATCACGCTTTGCAGCTTGAAGCCCTTGTCGTGCGCGGCCAGCTTGTACTGGGTGAACTGACCCAGCACCACGGCCTTCTGCCACGCCAGCACGCCGGCGTGCAGCAGTTGGGTCAGCATGCGCTCGATGCGGTAGGGGTGCTCGCCAACGTCTTCCAGGAACAGGATGCCGCCCTTGACCTCGGGGAAATACGGCGTGCCCACCAGCGCGGTGAGCACCGCCAGGTTGCCGCCCCACAGCATTGCGGACTTGATGTACACCTCGGGCACGGCGGGCGTGCCGTCGGCGCGCGGCGCCTCCTTGTTCATGCGCCAGCCCGCGCCCTCGCCGTGGCCGGTCAGCAGGTCGTCGAAGCAGGCAGCCATGATCTCGTCGGGCTCGTCCGCCACGCCCCAGTCGATCTCCAGCGAAGGCCCCGCCCAGGTGGTGGCGCCGGTGCGCGCCAGCACCGCGCTCTGGAAGGCGGTGAAGTCGCTCATGCCGACGAAGCGCATGCCGCCCTCGATGGCCTTGGCAATCTTTTTGTACTCGATGCCCGCCAGGATGCGGGTGAAGCCATAGGCGCCGCGCGTGATCAGCGCCACGTCGGCACCGCTGGCCATTGCGCGGTGGATGGCAGCCAGCCGCGTGGCGTCGTCGCCCGCAAAACGCTGGTACCGGGTCAGCGCGTCGGCGTCCACCTCCACCTCGTGGCCCTGGGCCTTCAGCCGGGCGATGCCGCGCTTGAACGCGGCCTTGTCGCGCACCGCGCTGGCGGGCGAGTAGATGTAGATGTGCTTGGGGCCGTGGTCATGGCCGCAGTGTTCATGAGGGTCGTGCATAGCGGGCAGAGTATTCCACAGCGCGCCGGGCCGACGCGGCGCTGGCGTCGGGCAAGGAGCATGCGGCAGCACGCGTCGGCATGTCCAGCCGGGCAAAGGCGCGCAGCCCGGCGCGATGGCCCGCGTCGGGAAACGGCAAGCTGTCGTCCACGGCACGCTGCAGCACCTGCACCAGCGGCACATCGCTGCCCACCGGCGCCGGCAGCACCGCGCCCGGCTGGGCCAGGGTGATGATGTTGTGCAAATCAAGACGCTGCACCAGCTCGGCCAGCACCTGGCGGTGCCAGTCCAGGCGGTGCGCCGCCTCTTTCTTGGGCTTGTCGCTGCGGCCAAAGCCGATCAGGTCGGGCGCCACCACGCGGTGACCCGCCCGCAGCAGTACGGGCAGCATGTGCCTCCATGCATAGCTCCACGCCGGGCTGGCGTGCAGGCACAACCAGGTCAGCGGTGCATCGCGCGGGCCCTCGTCTACGTAATGCATGCGCAGGCCGGCAAGCGCGGGCAGGTCGCTGACGTAGCGCGGCGGCCATGGCCAATCGGGCAACTGGGCAAAGGCCGCATCGGGTGTGCGCAGCGCGTCCTGGCGCAGCGGATGGGCCGCACGCCGGTCTACGCGACGCGCGCGGAAAAAGTCGTGCAGCAGCGCGCCGCACTCGCCGGCCAGCACGCCGGCGCTCACCCGGGTCTGATGGTTCAGCCGCGAGTGGGCAAACAGGTCGAGCAGCGATCCGGCCACGCCCGTCTTGGGGTCGGCAGCGCCATAGACCACGCGCGCCAGGCGGGCGTGCAGCATGGCGCCGGCGCACATGGTGCAGGGCTCCAGCGTCACGTAGAGCGTGCAGCCGTCCAGCCGGTAGTTGCCCAGTTGCTGCGCCGCGGCGCGCAGCGCAATGACTTCAGCGTGCGCGGTCGGGTCGTGGCGCGCCACGGGGGCGTTGGAACCACGGCCAATCACCGCCCCGTCCTTGACCACGACGGCACCCACCGGCACCTCGCCGGCCTGCATCGCCGCACGCGCCAGCTGCAAGGCCTCGCGCATCCAACGCTCATCGTCCGGTAGCAGCCCAGGCGCCAGGTCAAGAAAGCCAGCCGTCATTGCGCCGGCTGACCCGTGATGCCCAGGCGCTCCATCCAATCGGCCAGTGCCTGCTCCTCGGGCGTGCCAGCACGGTAGTGCGCATGCAGCGCGGCATGCGATTCGGGCCGGTGCTGATTGAGCTTGAGCTTGCACTGCCAGCCCAGCACCTGCAGGCGAAACGCGGTGATGCCCGCCAGCATGCCGCGGGTGAATTTCTCGCTCTGCTCGCGCCACTGCTGGGCGTAGGCGGGCTCGTGGTCGGCAATCTGCACCTTCAACAAGGCGTCTTTCTCCTGCTCGTCTTCGACCAGGATTGCCAGCACGCGGCATTGCACGGTCAGGTAGTTCCACGAGGGCACGCGCGCGAGGTCGGGGTAGACGGAGGGCGACAGATAAGCGCCCGGCCCCTGGAAGGTGACCAACGCATGCGGCCGCGCACGCAGGTAGCCGCCATGCGGATTGGCGCGGGCGCAATGGCCGAGCAGCGCGAAGCCGCCGTCGCGCTCTTGCCGTGCATGCAGCGGCAGCGGCGTGACGAAGGGAAAGCCCTCGTCGTCGGTGCTGATCAGGCTGGCCAGCGGGCAGGCGCGCATCAGCGCCAGCGCGTGCGCTGCATCATTGCTTTCAAATTGCCGGGGCAGGTACATGGCGGGCTTGCGCAAATCCGTGGGGCGGACAAATGTACCCCTTTCACCGCCCGTGATCGCGCGGGGCACGCCAGCGCCCCCTGGGATAATCGCCGCCCATGGCTTTGCTCTCCCACCAGCTCGAACTGCTCTCTCCCGCACGCGACGCCGACATCGGCATCGCCGCCATCGACCATGGCGCCGATGCGGTCTACATCGGCGGCCCGGCCTTTGGCGCGCGCCATACCGCGGGCAATGACCTGCGCAGCCTGCAGCGGCTGGTCGACCACGCGCACCGCTTTCGCAGCCGCATCTTCGTCACGCTCAACACCATCTTGCGCGACGACGAGCTGGAAGACGCGCGCAAGATGGCCTGGCAGGTGTACGAGGCCGGGGCCGACGCGCTGATCATCCAGGACATGGGTCTGCTGGAACTCGATCTGCCACCCATCCAGCTGCACGCCAGCACGCAGACCGACATCCGCACGCCCGAGAAGGCGCGCTTTCTGCAGGACGCGGGCCTGTCGCAGATCGTCGTCGCGCGCGAGCTCGACCTACAGCAAATCGCCTCCATCCGCGCCGCTACCGACCCGGCGCGCACCACCATCGAATTCTTCGTGCACGGCGCGCTGTGCGTGGCCTATTCGGGGCAGTGCTTCATCAGCCATGCGCACACCGGCCGCAGCGCCAACCGCGGCGACTGCAACCAGGCCTGCCGCCTGCCCTACGAGGTGCTGGACGGCGCGGGCCGGATCATCGCGCACGAGAAACACGTGCTGTCGATGAAGGACAACAACCAGAGCGACAACCTGCGCGCGCTGATCGCCGCGGGCGTGCGCAGCTTCAAGATCGAGGGCCGCTACAAGGATTTGGGCTACGTGAAGAACATCACTGCCCACTACCGCAAGCTGCTCGACGAAATCATCGAAGAAGGCGAATTCGCCCGTTCATCGAGCGGCCGCACGACGTTCAGCTTCACGCCCGACCCCGACCAGAACTTCAACCGCGAGTTCACCGACTACTTCGTCAATGGCCGCAAGGACGACATCGGCGCCTTCGACACGCCCAAGACCCCGGGCCGCGCCATCGGCTGGGTGACTCAGTTGGGCGACAAATGGATTGAGCTGGAGGTGAGCGACAAGACGACGACGCTGCACAACGGCGACGGGCTGTGCTACTACGACTTGCAGAAAAACCTGGTCGGCGTGCACGCCAACCGCGCCGAATGCGTGGCGCCGAAGAAGGGAATCTGGCGTATCTTCCCCAAGGACGACGTCGCCGGCTTCAAGGACTTGCGCAAGGGCCTGGAGATCAATCGCAACCGCGACATGGATTGGGTGCGCACCTTGGACAAAAAATCCAGCGAGCGGCGCATCGGCCTGTGGGTCGAATTCAAGGAAACAGGGAACGGCTTTGCGCTGACACTGACCGATGAAGACGGCTTTGTGGCCACGGTAACGATTGCCCAGGAGCATCAGCCAGCCGCCGACTCCGCGAAGGCCGAGGCCACGCTGCGCGAGCAGCTGGGCCGCTTCGGCGCCACGGCCTTTGCCGTGCACGACATCGCCCTTCAGCTTTCCCAGCCCTGGTTCGTGCCCGCCTCCGCCCTCAACCAGCTGCGCCGCGAGGCCGCAGCCGCATTGGAAGACGCGCGCGCCAAGGGATTCATCCGCCTGCCGCGCGCCCTGCCCGTGGAGCCGCCCGCGCCCTTCCCCGAGGACACGCTGACCTACCTCGCCAACGTCTACAACCACAAGGCGCACGATTTCTATGTGAAGCACGGCGTGAAGGTGATTGACGCAGCCTACGAGTCGAAAGAGGAGGAAGGCGAGGTCAGCCTGATGATCACCAAGCACTGCGTGCGCTTCTCGATGAGCCTGTGCCCCAAGCAGGCCAAGGGGGTGATCGGCGTCAAGGGCACCGTCAAGGCCGAACCGCTGCAACTGATCAACGGCAAGGAAAAGCTGACCCTGCGCTTCGACTGCAAGCCCTGCGAGATGCATGTGGTTGGCAGGATGAAGAAGTCCGTCATCCACCAGCACGACAGGCAGATGCGCGAGCAGCCCCTGCATTTCTACCGAGCCAAACCACGCGGCTGAACACGGGCAGGCGCCGCTACCGCCGGCGCGCTGCATAAGCTCATAGCCAGAATGTGCTTGAGCGCTCTGCTGCACTGCACCACAATGGCAGGTTTCAAACGACACGGAGAGACAACCATGCGCATTGAAACCCTGGCAGTGCACGCCGGCTACAAGGCCGAGCCGACGACCAAGTCGGCCGCCGTGCCGCTGTACCAGACCACGTCCTACACCTTCGACAGCGCGCAGCACGGCGCCGATTTGTTCGACCTGAAGGTGGCGGGAAACATCTACACGCGCATCATGAACCCGACGACCGACGTGCTGGAGCAGCGCGTCGCGGCCATGGAGGGCGGCGTCGCCGCGCTGGCGCTGGCCTCGGGCATGGCGGCCATCACCGCGGCTATCCAGACCATCGCCCAGGCGGGCGACAACATCGTTGCGGCCAGCACGCTGTACGGCGGCACCTACAACCTGTTCGCCCACACCTTCCCCCAGCAGGGCATCGAGGTGCGCTTTGCCGACCCGCGCGACCCGGCCGGCTTCGCCAAGCTGATCGACGCCAAGACGAAGGCCGTGTTCTGCGAATCGGTGGGCAACCCGCTGGGCAACGTAACCGACATCCGCGCGCTGGCCGACGTGGCGCACGCCGCCGGCGTTCCGCTCATCGTCGACAACACCGTGCCCAGCCCCTACCTGACGCGGCCCATCGAGCATGGCGCCGACATCGTCGTGCACGCGCTGACCAAGTACATGAACGGCCACGGCAACAGCATCGGCGGCATCATCGTCGACAGCGGCAAGTTCCCCTGGGTCGAGCACAAAGAGCGCTTCCCTCGCCTGAACGAGCCCGACGTGAGCTACCACGGCGTGGTCTACACCGAGGCACTGGGCGCGGCCGCCTACATCGGCCGCGCACGCGTCGTGCCGCTGCGCAATATGGGCGCTGCGCTGTCGCCCTTCAACGCCTGGCTGACCCTGCAGGGCATTGAAACCCTGCCGCTGCGCATGGATCGCATCTGCGATAACAGCCTGGCCATTGCCAAGTTCCTCGAAGGCCACGCCAAGGTGGAGTGGGTGCGCTACGCCGCCCTGCCCGGCCACCCCGACCACGCTGTTTGCCAGCGCCAGATGGGTGGGCGCGCCTCGGGCATCCTGTCGTTCAGCCTCAAGCCCGGCGCCGACGGCGACGCCCGCGCCGCCGGCGCGCGCTTTCTCGACGCGCTGCAGCTCATCTTGCGCCTGGTCAACATTGGCGACGCCAAGTCGCTGGCCACCCACCCGGCATCGACCACGCACCGCCAGCTCGACGCCGATGAACTGGCCAAGGCCGGCGTGACCGAGGGCATGGTGCGCCTGTCCATCGGCATCGAGCACATCGACGATCTGCTCGAAGATTTGAACCGCGCGCTGGACGCCGTGTAACCTTCGGGTGAAACCCAAAAAACAAACCCCTGCGAGGCTGATGCCGCGCAGGGTTTGTTTTTTATGTGTACCGCTTAACGACCCAGCGTGCCCATCGACGCCCGGATGCTGTCATTGAGCTGCTGCTGCCAGCTGCCGTCCTTGAACATGGCCAGCGCGTTGGTGCTGATATTGATGGTGGTGAGCTGTTGAATGATTTGGTCATTGAGCGTGTTCTGAATCACCAGGCCCGGGCCTGTGCCCTGCACCTGCGTGACCACCGGTGCCTGTGGTTGCACCGCCGCCGGTGGCGTGGCCTGTGCGGTCACGACAGGCGCGGGCGATGGTGCCTCAGGCGCTGTTGGCTGCGCCACCGCAGGGGGGGGCGCGGGCACTACCGCATCAGGCTGCGCTGGCTGCGCAATCACCGGCGGGGCGGTCGGCGTCGCGTCAGGCAGCGCCGGCTGCACCGCTGCGGGCGGCACGGGTGTTGCTGCATCAGGCACGACAGGCTGCGCCTCCACCGGCGGTGTCGGCGGTGTCGGCGGTGTCGGCGGTGTCGGCGGTGTCGGCAGCGCAGCGGGCGGTGGTGCACTGGCCACCACCACGCCCCCCGCCTCCACGGTATTGCCCGGTCCGTTCTGAATCACCGTGAGGCCGCCAACAAAATCACGAATCAGGCTGAGCTGTTCAACATTGAGTTGACTGAGCTGCACCATGGGCACGCTCACTTGCGTGACCAACTGCCCATTGATGTTCACCAGGCGCTCGAGGCCAACGGAAACCAGCAGGCCACCGCCAAAATTGAAGCCCCCGCGCATGCGGTCGAGCTGGGCATCGGCCACGGTCGTCCACAGCTGTTCGCTCGCGACTGTATCGGCACCACGCGCCGGCGGCGGCTGCACGGCCCAGGCCAGGGGCAACGCGCCAGCCAATGCGCCGGCAACCATGCAAGTCATCATGTTCAGGCGGGACATTTAAAAATCTCCTGAGCCGGCTCCGTTCTTGGGCGTAACCATGTCGTACACACTGGTGCGGCCCACGCCCTGCGCCAACGGGCTGCGCGGGGCCACATGCCAGTCACGCGCCAAATTGAAAAAACCCTGGCCCATGCGGTTGTGCACCACAAACAGCAATTTGCTGGGCCAGGACTGCTCGAACGTCGCGCGCGACATCGCACGCGTTCCTTGGGCCGGATCCCCGAGCAGCACCCTGCCCTTGTCCAGCCCCTTGACGACGACGAAATGCTGGTAGCCGTTTTCGTTGATGAGCACGATGGCCGGCGTCTTCGCTTCGTTGAGCTTGTCCAGATCAAGCTGAAAACCATCGGCCTGCATGCCCAACTGCGCCAAGTAATGCTTCATGTCCAGCAGTGAGAAACCTTCCCTGCGGATCTTGGATTGATCGCCATGGCGAAACATCCACTCAAACACTTGCTGCTCGGTCGTGGGGGTGTTGTAGTGGTACGTCAACAGCGTGGCCAACGCCGCCGAACCACAGCTGAAGTCGTACTGCTGGATCAGCGTGCTCACCGTCTTGGCCGACTGCATGCTGGTGATGGGCAGGTTTACCGTGCCATAGCCCAGCGACGTAAACGGCACCCGTGCCGACGGCGACGCGGGCGACTGACGGGGCATGTCTGCCCGTGCGTCACCCATGTGCAGCGCCGCCAACATGAGCAGCAGCGGCGCCACGAAAAAGGAAAAAGCCCCAACGGAGAATATGCGTCCCATGCCTGTTTCAGTTGCCTGCACCGCGCCCCCCTGGAGGCGGACGCGCGGATCGGGACAGGCCATCCATTGGGTTGAAAGACGTTTTGACATCACATGCGCCCTCCAGGCAGGCCATCCGGTCACTGCATTTGCAGATTGATGACCACGCCGTTTTGAATCAAAACGTTCGCCCCGGAGTTCTGGATCACGATGGGCAGGCCCGCCGCATGATCAAACGCTCCGGCAGAGATGGCATTGTTTCCGGTCGCAACGTTGTGCGCGCTGTTGCCCGCCGTCACGCCTGAAAGATCCATCGAGTTCTCCACATGAAAACTCCCACCGCGCGCCTGCTCCAGTTGGTCGCTGGCCACGGGGGTTGCAAAAATAGGTTCCGCCTGTGCGGCTTGCGACTGCGCCTGGCCTTGTTGGGCCCATGCGCCGCAGAGCACCAGTGCGTACAACCAGGGTCTGCGCAGGACGATGCTGAGCATGGTTCACCTCCTCCTACGTTGCAGGGAAACCGCCTACCGCCGGGCGCAATGCCCGGCGGGAAGCAGTCAGTCAGGCAGTGCCACTCAACGACCCACGGCCAGATTGGCCTGGACGTTCACACCCTGCTGCACCATGGAGGCGATGCCGCTGTTCTGGCTGATCACGGTGATGCCAGCTGCTGCGTTGCCCACATTGGTCATGGAGTTGGCCATGCTGAACGAGCCGGCATTCACGCGGTTGCCGCCGCCAGCGCCACCCGAGCCGCCGGCAGCTGCGCCGCCCGTGGCGCCAGATGCCGATGCCGTGGCGCTTGCCGCGCCGCCGGCACCATTGCCAGCATTGCCACCGTTGCCGCCGTTGCCGGCATTGGCCTGGCCGCTATCGGCACTGCCGGTGCTGGCGTCACCGCTGTTGGTGGCCGTGGCAGTTCCGCCGCAGCACGCGCCGTCACCGCCATCATCGGCGACGAGCGCCGGGCGTACACCTTGGCTGCCCGCCCCTGCCGCACCGCTGGCCCCTGCCGAGGCCGATGCGCTGGCGCCGCCGCTGCCGTTGCCGCCGTTGGAGGCCGCGCCGCCGTCACCCGCCGTGCCGCCGTCGCCACCGTCGCCGCCACCGGCCATGCCATTGGCCCCAGCCACGCCGCCGGTCGCCAGGCCGCCCATGCCACCCCAGCCGGTGCCGCCTGCGGTATCACCATTGTTATTGGCGTAGTTGCCAATATTGCGCACCGCGTTGTGGGTCACGGCTCCGCTCAGTGAGCTGATGGCAATTGCCTTGGAGACGTTGAAGGCATTGTCGAACTGGCCGGACGAGCCGCCGTTGATCGCCACCGAGCGATCGCCAATGGCCTTGTTGTCCTGTTTGACGATGCTCTTGTGGGCATCGACATTCACATCCACGTCCGTGTTGGCGTGCGAGGAGTTGTCGTTATTCGAATCCGAGGTGTTGCCCGAATTCGAGGTATTGCCCGAGACGGTTTTGGAGTTGTCAGCCGTCTTGTTCACGGTCGTGTTAGAGCTTTGCGAATTGTCGTTGTTCGACGCAATGGCATTGCCCGAATGGTTGCCGTTGCTCGATTTGTCGACCGACGTGGTGCGGCTCGAGTTATCCGAATTATCCGAATTATTGGAGTTATCGACCGTCTTGGAGAAGGTCGAATTATCCGAATTGTCGTTGTTCGACGCGATGGTCTTGGAACTGCTCGAATTGTCGGAGTTGTCGTTGTTCGACGCAAAGTTGTTGCCCGACTTGGACGTGTTCCCCGTCACGTTCTTGGATGCGTTGACATCCGTGTCGTGCGTCGAGTTGTCAGACTTGTCAACCGTCGTCGAAGAGCTGGAACTGCTCGAGTTGTCGTTGTTCGACGCAAAGTTGTTGCCCGACTTGGAGGTATTGCCCGACACGGTATTGGATGCATTCACATCCGTGTCATGTGTCGAGTTGTCGGAATTGTTGACCGATTTGGAAAAACTGGAATTATCGGATTTGTCGATGTTGTTCGTATGATTGGAACTGCTCGAGTTGTCCGAATTATCGGTCAGCGTATTGGTGTTGCCAGAAAAATTATCGGAAACATTCGCATTGAGCGAGCTATCCGAATTATTGGTCGAGCTATCTGAATTGTTTTGCGTCTGGCTATTGAAGGAATCATGGTAATGATCGCCTGCACTGGCCACATCCTGACCCGGATCATCAACAGCAAATGCACTCATGCTCATACCAAACAGCACTGCAACTGCAGAAGCCATCAGAGTTTTTCTCATATACCCTCCAGAGATAGAAAAAATTCCGGTTGAAGACAAGTGATATGCACTTGCGGATGCGAGCACAGATCGCTGCAAACCAAGCAGATTTCATGCCAGAACAGCAACCAAAACCTGCAACAGCTTGTCCGGTATGGATTTTTGACAATCCGCCCCTTGCAACGCGAACCAACCCACCCAGGAGTCACGGCTAAACCCTTGCTTTCGTCACATGTTTGTGACATCGACCTGTCCATCGGAAGCCTTCAAGCAATTCATTCGGAGAAAAATTAAATGGAAACCCTGATGTCACGTATTTGTTACTTAAAAATGTATACAAATGAAAATCGCACATTGAATTTGATACCGAAGCTGGACAACTAACATCCTCTGCCGTCTGCTTGCCAGCTTGCAGAGGCTTGCGTTAGTACAAATGGACCCATATGAAAGCGTGACAAAACGGTTAACTTGTGTGCAAGATCGACTATCGCATCGATCAAGATTCACGAAAAATATTAGACCCATACCGAGAGACATAGGGTAAGTACCGCTTGATGGTTTTATATACATATTGATTTTTATCAAATCAAAAATTCATATCCATTCGTATTGAAACCATGCACTACATACATGAGCGATACGCTATTTGATTTGGCCATTTGAAAGCTATTGACCACCACACTTTCGCGTTGAATCCGTTCTCCCCAGCCAACCCTAGCTTTGCATGCCAATCACCAGCGTCGACACAGGTTGTGGCGGCGAATATCGACGACAGATATCGACATGTGACAGCACCCCAAACACCAAGGAGACTTTCCATGCGACGCCCCCCAGCCCCCAGCCTGCCAAGCCCCAGCGCCATCTGGTTGATTCCTGCGGCAGCAATGCTGCCCCTGTGTGCAGCCAGCCAAACTTTTGAGCTGGCCCAGGCCGCGCCAGCTGCCGCCACGCCCAGCCTGAGCCAGCAGGTGCAGCAACTGCGCAGCCAGGTCGAAGCCCAGACGCAGCAAATTCAGCTGTTGCGCCAGCGCCTCGATGGGCAAAACGCCCGCCAGCAAGAGCTCGAGCGTGTTGTCCAGCAGCAAGGCGGTGGGGCAGGTGCAGGCACGGCCGTCGCAGACGGTGCAGGCCAGCGCGCCGCGCCAGCGGTCGCGGCAGGTGCAGCGGGTGCGGCAGCCTCACAGCAGACGGGCGAGCCGGGCGGGCGCGTCGTGCGCGTGGGTGTGGCGCCCAGCGACGAGCAGCCGCCCCAACTGGCGCAGGTCGCGCAGATTTTCGAGCAGCCGGGCATCCTCACGCAGCCAGGCCACTTCGTGCTCGAACCTTCGCTGCAATACGGCTACTCATCGAACAACCGGGTGGCCATCGTCGGCTACACCATCATTCCATCGCTCGTCATCGGCCTGATGGACGTGCGCGAGGTCAAGCGCCATACGCTGACCGCTGCGCTGACCGGGCGCATGGGCCTGACCAACCGCCTGGAGGGTGAGATTCGCATCCCCTACGTGTCGCGACGCGACACGTCCGTACGCCGTCCGTTCAATGAACCCTCCGCACGTGACGAATCGTTCAGCGCCAACGGCCATGCCATTGGCGACATCGAACTGGGACTGCGCTACCAGCTCAACGAACCCGAATACGGCAAGCCCTACTACATTGCCGGTTTGCGCTACAAGTCAACGACGGGCAAAAGCCCGTTCGATGTGATCTACGACTGCGTGACCAAGTGCATCGATGGGGTGACGGGTTCGGGCGATCCGTTGGAGCTTCCCACCGGGTCGGGCTTTCAGTCGTTGCAGGCCAACGTCACCTGGCTGCTGCCGACCGACCCGGCGGTGTTCTTTGGCGGCCTGAGCTACACCTACAACGTTGGCCGCCACGACGTATACCGCAAGGCTTTTGGCGGCGTGAGCGAGGCGATGGGCTCGATCAAACCCGGCAACGTCTGGGGCATGAACTTTGGCATGGGGCTGGCGCTCAACGAGCGCTCGTCGTTCAGCATCGGCATGGACCTGAACACCATGGGGCCGACCAAACAGCAGGGCGTGACGCTGCCGGGCTCGGTGCGCATCGTCACGTCCTCGCTGCTGCTGGGCTATTCCCATCGCTACCGCCCCGACCGCACGGTCAACATCTCGGTGGCCGCAGGCCTGACACGCGACACGCCCGACCTGACACTGAGCGTGCGCGTTCCATTTTCGTTCTGAGCTGGACGGGGAAAGGCGGGCCGCGGCGTGACCAATCCCATGGTTTTGACCCTGGCCTGGGGCGTCGGTGATGCGCAGCCCCTGCTGCAAGCCATGCGCGACTGCGGCCTGCAGCCCATTGTCGTCAACACCGTGGGCGAGGCGCAGCAGGCGCTGCGCGAGCACGCCATTGCCTGCGGCATGGTGCTGGGCCCCGACCAGCCCCTCCCCGGCGCCAGCGCGTCCTGCAGCGCCAACGAAGCGGGCGAGACACCGCACGCCGTGCACTGGGCCCGCCTGGAAGACACCTTGAGTGAAATCCGCCAGCACAGCGCGCTGGAGTGGGTGGCCTGCTGCGCACCCGATGCGTTGCAATCCCTGCAGCTGCGCGCGCTGCTGATGGAATGCTTTTTCGACTTCTTTGCCTACCCGCCCGACTGGCCCGAAGTCGCCCAGGTGCTGCGCCACATCGGCAAGCGGTGCGCGCTGCGCCAAAGTCTCAGGCGCGACCTGCAGGCCGCCCAGACGCCCCACGTGGGCATCGTCGGCCAAAGCCCGCCCATCAAGCAGTTGCACAAGCAGCTGCGCAAGGTGGCGCAAACCGACGCGCCGGTGCTTCTCTTTGGCGAGAGCGGCAGCGGCAAAGAGCTGGCCGCGCGGGCCATCCACCGCCAGTCCAGCCGCAAGAACGAGCTATTTGTCGCGCTCAACTGCGCGGCCATTGCGCCTTCGCTCATCCAGTCCGAGCTGTTTGGCTACGAGAAAGGCGCTTTCACCGGCGCCAATGCGCGCAAGCAAGGCTTGATCGAGGCGGCTGACGGCGGCACGCTGTTTCTCGACGAAATTGCCGACCTGCCGCTCGACCTGCAGGGCAATTTGCTGCGCTTTCTGCAAGAAAAAACCATCAACCGCCTGGGCGGGCTGGAGAGTCTGAGTGTGGATGTGCGCGTCATCTCGGCCTCCCACACGCAGCTCGAGCGCGCGGTGCACGAGGGGCGTTTTCGCGAAGACCTGTTCTACCGCTTGAACGTTCTGCCGCTCACGGTTCCGGCGCTGCGCGAACGCGGCGACGACGTGCTGCTGTTGGCCGAGCATTTCCTGCAGGCCGGCCGCGGGCACCGCACCGGCCGCCTGCAGGGGTTTTCGCACAACGCGCTGATGGCCATGAAGAACTACGAATGGCCGGGCAATGTGCGCGAGTTGTCCAACCGGGTGCAGCGCGCCGTCGTCATGGGCGAAAGCAGCTGGATCTCGGCAAGCGACCTGGGTCTGTCCATGCCCGAGCGCACCCAGGTGCGCGCGCTCGAGCAGGCCCGCGCCAAGGCCGAGCGCGAACTGCTCGAACACACCTTGAACATGGCCGAGCGCAACGTCACGCGCGCGGCGCGCGACCTGGGTGTCTCACGCATGACGCTGTACCGCCTGATCGACAAGCACGGGCTGATTCTGCAAGAGTGAAGGCGCCGGCCCCGCGCGGAAAGGCGCAGCCGCAGTCCGTGGTGCATCAGCGGTGCAATATCAACTGCACAACGTCAACGGTACATATAGCTGCGGTTGAACGGATAACCCGATTGCGCGCCCCGCATGGTGCCGCTGTCGAGCGCGCCGTCGGGCCGGATGGCCAGGATCTGGTGCAACGCCATCCAGCCACGTTCAAACCCCATGGCGCTGCCGGCCAGGTACAGCCGGTAGGCGCGCAGCGACTTGGCGGCACGCTCGGCGTCGCTCTGTTGCTGCAGCACGCGCAGCGCGGCGTCCAATTGCGCCTCCAGCGCATCCGACCAGGCCCACAGCGTGCGCGCGTAATGCGGGCGCAGGTTTTCCGTATCCACCATCTCCAGGCCGCTGCGCGAGAGCTCGTGCAGCTGCGTGCTGATGTGCAGCAGTTCGCCGCCGGGGAAGATGTATTTCTCGATGAAGTCGCCAAAACCGGCATCGAGTTGCATGTTGTCCGCGCTGGCCGCGGTGATACCGTGGTTGAGCAGCATGCCGCCCGGGCGCAGCAGGCGGGCGATGGTGGCGAAATATGCGCCCAGCTGTGCACGGCCCACATGTTCGACCATGCCCACCGAGGCGATCTTGTCGAACGGCTGATCGACCTGCAGCTCGCGGTAGTCGCACAGCGACATGGTCACGCGCCCGCCCAGGCCCTTGTCCTCGATCAGTTGCTGCACATACGCCAGTTGGTGGTGCGACAGCGTGATGCCCTGTGCCTGCACTCCGTAGTGCTCGGCGGCAAACAGCAGCAAGCCGCCCCAGCCGGCGCCAACGTCCAGGAAACGCTCGCCGGGGCGCAGCTGGAGCTTGCGGCAGATGTGGTCGAGCTTGGCCTCCTGCGCCTGCGCAAGCGTCAGCCCGGTGTCGTTGAAGTATGCGCATGAATACACCCGGCGCGGGTCGAGCCACAGCGCGTAGAAGGCGTCGGACAGGTCGTAGTGGAACTCGATCTGCTGCGCGTCGCGCGCCAGCGTGTGGTGGGCGACCGAGTGCAGGTGTGCCATCACCTGCGCCCAGCGCCCTACGCGCTGGGCTACCGGGCTGGCAGGCAGCATGGCGGCGGCGGCAGCCATCAGCGCGCGCACCGGGCCTATGAAGTCCACCTCGCCCTCGACGATAGCCGCGCCCAGATCACCCAGCCGCCCCTGCGCCAGCGTGGCCAGCTGACTGGCCTGACGCAGCCGCAGCGTCACTTCAGGCTGTTCGGCCCCCAGTTGCTCCCCGGAAGGCAGTTGCAACGCAAGGGGGACGGGCAAGGCCCGCAGCTGGGCCTGGATCTGGTCGGTGATGGCAGTCATGGCTCCTGATTCTTGGAACCCATACTCGGTTCGTCAACCGCCTCGGCCAGAGCCGTACCTCATTCAAGGGAAATCCTGATGCGCCGCCCCAAAGTTCAGCCCACCCACTTGCGCGCGTTGCGCCACAGGCGCATCCAGGGGCTGAGGGCGCTGGCATCCCCGTCGGTCCAGCTCATCTGGATGTTGCGAAACACCCGTTCGGGGTGCGGCATCATGGCCGTGAAGCGCCCGTCTGCGGTGGTCACCGCGGTCAGGCCGCCCGGGCTGCCGTTGGGGTTGAACGGGTAGGCCTCGGTCGCGGCGCCATGGTTGTCGACGAAGCGCATCGCGCGCACCACCGCCGCCGCGTCGCCGCGACGGGCAAAGTTGGCATAACCCTCGCCGTGCGAGACGACGATGGGCAGGCGGCTGCCGGCCATGCCCTGCAGAAAGATGCTGGGCGAATCAAGCACCTCGACCATCGCAAAGCGCGCCTCGAAGCGGTGGCTCTGGTTGGTCGTGAAGCGTGGCCAGGCGGCGGCGCCCGGGATGATGTCGGCCAGTTCGGCAAACATCTGGCAGCCGTTGCACACGCCGAGCGCAAACGTGTCCTGGCGCGCAAAAAACGCCTGGAACTGCTCCGCCAGCACCGGGTTGAACATAATCGAGCGCGCCCAGCCAACGCCAGCGCCCAGCGTGTCGCCGTAGCTGAAGCCGCCACAGGCGACGACGCCGGCAAAGTCCTTGAGCTGCGCGCGCCCGGCCTGCAGGTCGGTCATGTGCACGTCAAACGCCTCGAAGCCCGCGGCGTCGAAAGCGTAGGCCATCTCGACGTGCGAGTTCACGCCCTGCTCGCGCAGCACGGCCACCCTGGGGCGCGCCAGGTTCACGAACGGCGCGGCAATGTCCTCGCCCGCATCGAACGTCAGGCGCTGGTGCAGGCCGGGGTTGGCCGGGTCGCCAGCAGCGGCGTGCTCGGCGTCGGCGCAGGCCGGATTGTCGCGGCCCTGGGCGATCTTCCAGCTCACCGCGTCCCACACCTGATGCAGGTTGGAGAGCGTCGCACCAAACACCTTCTTCGCGTCGCGCCAGACCTGCAGCTCACCTTTGCCGGCGTCGACCGGCGACGAGAGCGGGCGCGTCTTGCCGATGATGTGGCTGCACTGGATCAGGCCGTTCTCGCGCAGCACCTGCATGACCTGCGCACGGTCGGCGGTGCGGATCTGCAGCACCACGCCCAGCTCCTCGCTGAACAGCGCGGCGAGCGTCTGCACCTCGCGCCGGCCGCTGACCTGCTTGGCCCAGTCCTTGCCCTCGCCGCTGTCCATGCGGCCGTCCTGGATGCCGTCGCCCTCGGTGACCAGCATGTCCACGTTCAGCGCCACGCCCAGCTGGCCGGCAAAGGCCATCTCGGCCACCGCCGCCAGCAGGCCGCCGTCGCTGCGGTCGTGATAGGCCAGGATCAGGCCCTGCGCGCGCAGCGTGTTGATGGCGGCCACCAGGCGTTTCAGATCCTCGGCGTCGTCCAGGTCGGGCACCTGCTCGCCGAACTGGCCCAGCACCTGGCCCAGGATGGAGCCGCCCATGCGGTTCTTGCCGCGGCCCAGGTCGATGAGCACCAGCGAGCTGTCATCCACGCCGGCGTCGAGCTGCGGCGTCAGCGTGCCGCGCACGTCGGAGAGCGTGGCAAAGGCGGTGACGATCAGGCTGACCGGCGAGGTGACCTTCTTCTGCGCGCCGGCCTCGCTCCACTGCGTGCGCATCGACAGGCTGTCCTTGCCTACCGGAATGCCGATGCCCAGCTGTGGGCACAGCTGCATGCCCACGGCGTGCACCGTGTCGTACAGCGCGGCGTCCTCGCCCGGCTCGCCGCAGGCGGCCATCCAGTTGGCGCTGAGCTTGACGCGAGGCAGCTCGATCGGCGCGGCCAGCAGGTTGGTGATGGCTTCGGCCACCGCCATGCGGCCCGAAGCCGGCGCGTTGATGCTTGCCAGCGGCGTGCGCTCGCCCATGGCCATGGCCTCGCCGGCAAAGCCGGCATAGTCGGCCAGCGTCACGGCCACGTCGGCCACCGGCACCTGCCAGGGGCCGACCATCTGGTCGCGGTGCGTCAGGCCGCCGACGGCGCGGTCGCCAATCGTCACCAGGAAACGCTTGCTGGCCACCGTCGGGTGCGCCAGCACCTCGATCACGGCTTTTTCCAGCGCCAGACCGTCGAGCTGCAGCGGCTCGCCGCGGCGCGCCACGCGGGTCACGTCGCGATGCATCTTGGGCGGTTTGCCCAGCAGTACGTCCATCGGCATGTCCACCGGCAGTTTCTGCGGGCCGTCGGCCACGGCGGTGTCTTCCAGCACCAGTTGGCGCTCCTCGGTCGCCACGCCAATCACCGCAAATGGGCAGCGCTCACGCTCGCAGAAGGCAGTGAACTGGTCCAGCGATTGCGGGGCGATGGCCAGCACGTAGCGCTCCTGGCTCTCGTTGCTCCAGATCTCCTTGGGCGCCAGGCCCGATTCCTCGAGCTGCACCGCGCGCAGGTCGAAACGCGCGCCGCGGCCGGCGTCGTTCGTCAGCTCGGGAAAGGCGTTGGACAGCCCGCCCGCGCCCACGTCGTGAATGGCGAGAACCGGGTTGTTCTCGCCCTGCGCCCAGCAGTGGTTGATGACCTCCTGCGCGCGGCGCTCGATCTCGGGGTTGCCTCGCTGCACTGAGTCGAAGTCCAGCTCGGCCGCGTTCGTGCCGGTGGCCATCGAGCTGGCCGCGCCGCCACCCATGCCGATGCGCATGCCCGGCCCGCCCAGCTGAATCAACAGCGTGCCGGCAGGGAACAGCACCTTCTTGGTCTGGCGCGCGTCGATGCTGCCCAGGCCGCCGGCAATCATGATGGGCTTGTGGTATCCACGCAGCACGCCGTCCACTGCCTGCTCATACTCGCGGAAGTAGCCGGTGAGGTTGGGCCGGCCGAACTCGTTGTTGAACGCCGCGCCGCCCAGCGGCCCCTCGGTCATGATCTGCAAGGGGCTGGCGATGTGCTCGGGCCGGCCCACGTCGCTGCCCCACAGTTTGGAAACCGTGAAGCCCGTCAGCCCGGCCTTGGGCTCGGAGCCGCGGCCGGTCGCGCCCTCGTCGCGGATCTCGCCGCCCGCGCCGGTCGAGGCGCCGGGAAAGGGGGAGATCGCCGTCGGGTGGTTGTGCGTCTCCACCTTCATCAGCACATGGTGGGTAGCGCTTTGCTTTTGATAGCTGGGAGCGCTTGCTGCGCCTGCGAAAGACTCGAATCTGGCGATGAATTGCTCGACCTCGCTGCCTTCCATGATGGAGGCGTTGTCGGCGTAGGCGACGATGGTGTGCTGCGGCGCGGTAGCCTCGGTGTGGCGGATCATGCCGAACAGCGATTTCTCCTGCGCCACACCGTCGATGGTGAACTGGGCGTTGAAGATCTTGTGCCGGCAATGCTCGCTGTTGGCCTGGGCAAACATCATCAGCTCGACGTCGGTCGGGTTGCGCCCCAGCTGCTGGAAGGCCGCCACCAGGTAGTCGATCTCGTCGTCGGCCAGCGCCAGGCCCCAGGCGGTGTTGGCCGACTCCAGCGCCGCGCGGCCGCCGCCTTGCACGTCGACGAAGGCCATGGGCTCGGCATCCAGCGCGGTAAACAGCTGCTGCGCCGCCTCGCGCGTGGCGACGACGGACTCGGTCATGCGGTCGTGCAGCAGTGCGGCAATCTGCGTGCGCTGCGCGGGCGTGAGCTGCGCCTGGCTGCCCAGCAGCCCGCCCTTGAGCCGGATGCGGTATTCGGTCACACGCTCGACGCGGCGCACCGCCAAGCCGCAGTTGCGCGCGATGTCGGTGGCCTTGGACGCCCAGGGCGAAACCGTGCCCAGGCGCGGCGTGACCAGCAGCACCTCGCCGTCCAGCGCGCCCTCATACGGGTCGCCATAGGTCAGCAGGGCCTGCAGCCTGTCGCACTCGGCCGCGCCAGGCTCGGCGTCGCAGGCCACCAGGTGCAGATGGCGCGCCGCCACCGCGGCCACCTTGGGAGCGATGGCCTGCAGCTGGGGCAGCAGCTGCTCGGCGCGAAACGAACTCAAGGCGTTGCCGCCTTCAATGGTGGTGAGATGCAGGGACACGGTGGCGACCTGTAAGGGAAGAAGCGGGAATGGGAAACGCCGGCTTGCCGCCCGGGCGCGGCCGCTGAATGGGACCGGCAGGTGGCGACAGGCAAAAGGATTGGCAATGAACCCGGTATTTTAAGCGGCCAGCGCAACGCGAAGCCCGATGGGATAATTTGCCGCCATGAGCATCACCATCAAAGACGCTGCCGGCATAGCCGGCATGCGCGAGGCCTGCCGCCTGGCGTCCGAAGTCCTCGACCAGATCACCCCGCACATCCGTCCCGGCCTGACCACGCTGGAGATCGACCAGATCGGCGCCGCCGCCATGGCCGCGCAGGGCACGCGCTCGGCCACCATCGGCTACCAGCCGCCCGGCTACCCGCCCTACCCCGGCCATCTGTGCACCTCGGTCAACCACGTCGTCTGCCACGGCATTCCCAACGACAAGCCGCTCAAGAAGGGCGACATCGTCAACGTCGACGTCACCGTCATCACCAAGGACGGCTGGTTTGGCGACACCAGCCGCATGTTCCTCGTCGGCGAATGCTCGGTGGCGGCCAAGCGCCTGGCACAGCTGACCTATGAGTCGATGTGGCTGGGCATCCAGCAGGTCAAGCCGGGCGCGCGCCTGGGCGACATCGGCCACGTCATCCAGCAGTTTGCCGAAGGGCACAACCTGTCGGTGGTGCGCGAATTCTGCGGCCACGGCATCGGCCAGAAATTCCACGAAGACCCGCAGGTGCTGCACTACGGCCGCCCGGGCACGGGCGTGGAGCTGGTGCCGGGCATGACCTTCACGATCGAGCCCATGCTCAACCTGGGCCGGCGCGAAATCAAGGAGCTGGGCAAGGACGGCTGGACCATCGTCACCAAGGATCGCAGCCTGTCGGCGCAGTGGGAGCACACCATTTTGGTGACCGAGACCGGTTTTGACGTGCTGACGCTGTCGGACGGCTATCCGCCGCTGCCGTCGTTCGTGACGACCACCAGTACCTGAGAGGTTGCGCCCGCTTCGGCGCATCCACCCCATGCCAGCCATGCCCACCTCGCTCACTCCTGCGGCATTGCGCCAGGACTACCAGGAGCGCAAACGCGAGCTGCTGGCGCCGCTGTCGAGCCCGGCGTTTTCCACGCGCAGCATCCGCCCGCTGCTGCGTCGCCTGGCGGCGCTGACCGACACCTGCCTGCGCCAGCTGTGGCAGCTGGCCGACCCGCCCGCCGGCCTGGCGCTGGTGGCCGTGGGCGGCTACGGCCACGGCATGCTGTTTCCGCAGTCGGACGTTGACGTTCTGGTGCTGCTGCCGGAAGGCACCGATGCGCGCACGCAGGCACAGGCCGCCATCGAGCGCTTCATCCGCCTGTGCTGGGACGCGGGACTGGAGATCGGCTCCAGCGTGCGCAGCGTGGCCGAGTCACTGCAGACGGCCAGCCAGGACGTCACCGTGCAGACCGCGCTGCTGGAGGCGCGGCTGCTGTGCGGCGATGCAGCACTGTTCGACACGCTGCGCCAGCGCTGCGCCGCGCAGATGAACCCGCGCGCCTTTCTGACGGCCAAGACGCTGGAGATGCGCCAGCGCCACACCAAATACGACAACACGCCCTACGCGCTGGAGCCGCACTGCAAGGAGTCGCCCGGCGGGCTGCGCGACCTGCAGCTGGTGCGCTGGATTGCCCGCGCCGCCGGCCTGGATGGCAGTTGGCGCACGCTGGCCGCGCAGGGCCTGGCCACGGCCTTCGAAGTGCGCCAGATCGAACGCAACGAGGCGCTGTTGTTCCTGATCCGCGCGCGGCTGCACCTGGCGGCGGGGCGGCGCGAAGACCGGTTGCTGTTCGACCTGCAAGGCGCCGTGGCGCAGGGCTTTGGAGCGCGCTTCGCACAGATCGACGGACGTCCCCAGCGCGCCAGCGAGGCGCTGATGCGCCACTACTACTGGGCTGCCAAGGCCGTCGTGCAACTGACCGAAATCCTGCTGCTGGGGCTTGAGCAGCGCCTGGCTCCCGGCAACGCCCGCGCGCAGCCGATCAACGCGCGCTTCTCCCAGATCGACGGCCTGATCGAAGTGGCCAGCGACGACCTCTACCAGCGCGAGCCCGAGGCCATTCTGGAGACCTTTGCGCTGTTCCAGACCACGCCCGGCCTGCAAGGCCTGTCGGTGCGCACTCTGCGTGCGCTCTACAACACGCGCGCGGTGATGGATGCGCGCTACCGCGCCAGCCCCACCACGCGCGCGCAGTTTCTGCACATCCTGCAGCACGACATGCGCGTCACGCACGTGATGCGGCTGATGGACCAGACCTCGGTGCTGGGGCGCACGCTGTGGCCGTTTCGGCGCATCGTCGGGCAGATGCAGCACGACCTGTTCCACGCCTACACCGTGGATCAGCACATCCTGATGGTGCTGCGCAACGCGCGCCGCTTCTTCCTGGCCGAGCACGCGCACGAGTTCCCCTTCTGCTCGCAGCTGGCCGCCGGCTGGGACAAGCCCTGGGTGCTGTACATCGCCGCGCTGTTCCACGACATCGCCAAGGGCCGCGGCGGCGATCACTCGCGGCTGGGCGCGCAGGAGGTGCGGCGCTTTTGCCGCCAGCACGCGCCCTATGGCCTGGAGCGTGCCGACGCCGAGCTGATCGAATTCCTGGTGCGCGAGCACCTCCTGATGAGCCAGGTCGCGCAAAAGCAGGATCTGACCGACCCCGCCGTCATCGCCGCCTTTGCCGCCCGCGTGGGCAGCGAGCGGCGCCTGACGGCGCTGTACCTGCTGACGGTGGCCGACATCCGCGGCACCGGCCCCAACGTCTGGAGCGCCTGGAAGGGCAAGCTGCTGGAAGACCTGTACCACGCCACACTGGCCACGCAGGGCGGGCGCACGCCCGATGCAAGCGCCGTGATCGAATCACGCAAGCGCGACGCGCTCATCGTGCTGGCGCTGCACGCCCTGCCCCAGGGCGCGCACGAGCGGTTGTGGCAGCAACTGGACGTGAGCTATTTCATGCGCCACGACGCAGCCGACATCGCCTGGCACACGCGTCAGCTGTGGGATCTGGTGGGCTCGCGTACCCCGGTGGTGCGCGCACGCAAATCGCTGGCCGGCGAAGGCCTGCAGGTGCTGGCCTACGCGCCCGACCAGAGCGAGCTATTCCTGCGCATCTGCGCCTACTTCGAGCGCGCGGGCTTTTCCATCCTGGACGCACGCGTACACACCACGCGCGACGGCCACGCAATCGACACTTTCCAGATCATCAGCATCCACCCACTGGGCCACTGGCGCGAGCTGGCCGCACTGGTCGAGAACGACCTGACGCTGGCGCTGGGCTCGGCGCTGGGCCTGCCGCCGCTGCGCCGGCGCCAGGCATCGCGGCGCGCGCGCAGCTTTCCGATTGCGCCCCGCGTCACGCTGCGCCCCGACGCGCAGGCCCGGCGCTGGGTCATCACCATCACCGCCGCCGACCGCCCCGGCCTGCTGCGCCTGGTAGCACGCGTGCTGGCCCGCCACGACCTGAACGTGCAACTGGCCAAGGTCAGCACACTGGGCGAGCGCGTCGAGGACGTGTTCGTCGTGCAGGGCGAGGAACTGGCCAGCAACGCGCAGCAAATCCTGATCGAAACCGAGCTGCTGCAGGCGCTGGCGTAGCGCCCCGCGCCGAGCCAGCGGCAGGGCGGCGATGCATGCCGGCGCGAGTTCTGGGCCGCTCAATCGAGGCGACAATATGGCCCGTCACAAGGGCAAAGCCATCGCGAACACTTGAAGTGCCAAGCCATGCCCATTCAAGAGGTTCACTTCATGTCTGGTTTTTTCCGCTTTTCCCATACTTCCGCCGTCCTGGCTCCCGTGTCCCTGGCGCTGGCCGCCCTGCTTGCCGGCTGCGCCGCCGTGCCGGGCAATGCCGTCGAGCCGGCGCCGCAGCGAACCGGCGTGGCGCCGACTGCGCCAGGCGACTGGCAGCGCCGCCTGCAGGACTGGGCTGGCGTCGACCTGCTGCTGCTCGGCGAACAGCACGACCAGCCCGGCCACCAGGCATGGGAGGCCGCGACCGTGGCGCAGCTCGCCCGCGAGGGCCGGCTTGCCGCCCTGGTGCTGGAGATGGCGCCCGCGGGCGGCTCCACCGAGGGCCTCGCGGCCGACGCGAGTGACGAGCAGGCAAGGGCCGCCCTGCACTGGCAGCAGGGTGCGGCCCAGGGTGGCTGGCCCTGGGAGGTTTACGGGCCCGTGGTCATGGCCGCGGTTCGTGCGCGCGTTCCCGTGCTGGGCGGCAACCTGCCGCGCGACCAGATCAAGACCGCCATGCAGGAGTGGCAGCTCGATGGACATCTGTCACCCGGAGCCTGGAAGCAGCAGCTGCAAGCCATCGATCGCGGGCATTGCGGCCTGCTGCCCGAATCTCAGTGGGCTCCCATGGCTCGCGTGCAATTGGCGCGTGACCGCAGCCTGGCCCGGGTGGCCATAGCCGCCAGCACCAAATATGCGCGCTCGCCAGCAGCCGGGGCCGCCAGGCTCCAGGTGCTGATCGTCTCGGGCAATGGCCACGCGCGCCGCGATCTCGGCATACCGACCTGGCTGCCGGTGGGGCTGGATTACAAGGTCGCCCTGGCAACAACTGCGAGAGGGCCTGCGGTGGATCAGGCCCAGGGCGATTGGTGGCAGGTCACGGCCGCGCACGCCGCCAAGGACCATTGCGGGCAGCTACGCGAGCAATGGAAGGCCGCACCCGGCAGGTCCGGTGGCGCCAGGTGAAGCCAGCCCGCGGGACGTAAACCATGCACGCCAGCGCCCGCCACCGGGCGCTGCACCACTTCGTGGCCAAGGCCCAGTGATCCTCGCCAGAGATGCTGCGCCGCGCAGCGCAGTGGGCGGTGCTCAAGACAAGATGGACTTCTCCAGTGGCGGCCGGTGGATCATCGACGACACGGGCTTTCCGAAGAAAGGGCGCCACCCGGTGGATGTGGCACGCCAGTACTGTGGAATGCTGGGCAGGCAAGACAACTGCCAGGTGGCCGTCAGCACCTCGCTGGCAAATAGCGAAGGTAGCCTTGTCACTGCCCCAGCAAGCATTTGAGGTCATCACCTGGCGCGATGACACCGACGCGCCACTGAGCGTGCGCTTTACTGCCCTGCTTCTCTCGTGACACAGTAAGGTCAGGCGACGCGGCCGATCATGCGCTCGGCCACGCCGTCGTTCCACACTCGCCGATGAACCACCACCATCACGATGTGCCCGACGATCAGCGCCAGCAGCGTCCAGCCCAGCACGCCGTGAAACGCCTTGGCCGGGGCAATCATCCAGTCCACCTTGGGGCCGCTGCCGTCATTGAGCTCAATCAGCCCCAGCCAGGTAAAGGGCCGGTCATTGCCCAGCATGCGCAGCAGCGCAAGCGACGGCACCAGCACCATCAGCGCATACAAGCTGCCGTGGCCCCAGCGCGCTGCCATGCCCAGCCAGCCGCCGGCGTGTCCGGGGCGGCTTTGCCAGTTCATCAAACCCCAGGCACCGCGCACCAGCACCAGCAGCAAAAGCAGCAGCCCCAGGTGGGCATGCGTGCCGACCATGAACTTGGCGAACGCGTCGTCGCGCCCCAGCGTGACCTTGGCCGCCATACCCGCGAACTGCCACAGAAACAGCAGCGCCATGCCCCAGTGCAGCCAGCGGCTGGTGCGGCCAAAGCGCTGCGGCGTGTCGCGCCACGCGCTGGCGGGTGCGGTTTGCACGGTGGGGCGTGGATAGTGAGATGGCATGGTTCATCCTTTCGGGAACATGTGCGTTGGTGTGCGTTGGTGTGCGTTGCCTTTGCAACGAAAAACAGGGCATGGAACATGGGCCGCCAAAGTGGCTTGCAACCGGCAGCGCCTCAAGGATGCTCTGAATAACTCACCTCCAGGCGTGCTACGCCTGGGCTA
>PGEI01000109.1 GCA_002894305.1 Comamonadaceae bacterium CD01 | reverse complement strand
AGAATCACCAGTCAGATCAACGGCTTGTGAGTTGTTCAGGGCGGACTACTTAGTATTCCATTGGTTGTTGTGGCATCACTTTTTTTTATTGCCGTCGTAAATGTTGGAGTGTTTGCGTTTGCCCGCTGAAATTCAGGGGGAAACGTGGATGCAGGGTCACGCGAATGCAGCGAGCGCAAGGGTCAAGTCTTGCAAAGTAGCATTTTTCAGATTGAGTCCATGCCTGATGCCGCTTGAAGCTTGTGTGGGGTGTGAGAGGTGTCAGCCGCCAAGTGCAGCAACTTGTCGCAAAATCCAGCCCATGACGACGACTGATATCAACAACTACACCCACACGCAGGGCCAGCAGGCCAAGACTGCTTCTGCCTTGATGGCGCGGGCGCCGGCGGCCGTGAAGAGCAGGGCGCTGCGCGCGCTGGCGCGGCTGTTGCGCGAAAACGTGCAGGCGCTGCAGCAGGACAACGCGCGCGACCTGGAGCGCGCGGTGGCTGCGGGGCTGGATGCGCCCATGGTCGACCGGCTGCGGCTCACGCCCAAGGTGCTCGAAACCTGCGCCCAGGGCTGCGAGCAGTTGGCGGCCATGCCCGACATCATTGGCGAGGTGTCGGGCATGAAGCAGCAGCCCAGCGGCATTCGCGTGGGGCAGATGCGGGTGCCGATCGGTGTGTTCGGCATGATTTACGAGAGCCGGCCCAATGTGACGATCGAGGCGGCCAGCCTGTCGATCAAGAGCGGCAATGCCTGCATTTTGCGCGGCGGCTCGGAGGCGATTGACTCGAACAAGGCGTTGGCACGGCTGGTGGTACAGGCGCTGCAAGAGGCGGGGCTGCCCGAGCATGGCGTGCAACTCGTGCAGACGACCGACCGCGCTGCCGTGGGCCAATTGATTGCCATGCCACAGTTCGTCGACGTGATCATTCCGCGCGGTGGCAAGGGGCTGATCGAGCGCATCAGCGCAGAGGCCAAGGTGCCGGTGATCAAGCACCTGGACGGCAATTGCCACACTTATGTGGACGACCCTTGCGACCTGGACATGGCGGTGACGGTGGCCGACAACGCCAAGACGCAGAAGTACAGTCCGTGCAATGCCAGCGAGGGCTTGCTGGTGGCGCGTGGCGTGGCGGCGCAGTTTCTGCCGCGCATCGGCGCGGTGTATGCAGCCAAAGGGGTGCAGATGCGCGCCTGCCCCGAGGCGCTGGCGCTGCTGCAAAGTGTTGCGGACGTCGACGTGCAGGCGGCGACCGAGGCCGATTGGGACACTGAGTACCTGGCGCCCATCATCAGCGTCAAAGTGGTGGCCGGGCTTGATGAAGCCATTGCGCACATCAACCAGCATGGCAGCCACCACACCGATGCGATTCTGACGCGCGACCACATGCATGCGCAGCGGTTTCTGCGCGACGTCGATTCGGCCAGCGTGATGGTCAACGCCAGCACGCGCTTTGCCGACGGTTTCGAGTACGGGCTGGGCGCGGAGATCGGCATCAGCACCGACAAGTTTCACGCGCGCGGGCCAGTGGGCATCGAGGGGCTGACCTCGCTTAAATGGGTGGTGCTGGGTGAGGGCGAGGTGCGCCAGTAAGGCGGGGCGATGGGGTAGCGGCAGTGCTTGCTGACGAAGCATCAACAAGGATTAGCGGTGACTGATCGGTATACCGTGCAGGGTTCCCAAGGGGAGTATCAGCCAGGCTCCAATGGATTGGTGTTGCGCAACAAGCTGGGCATCCAATCCGTCGATGACATGAATGGGCTGGAGCTGCGGCTGCTGCACCAGCTGTATGAGGAGGTGCTGATCAAGCGTTTGCCCGATCGGCCCTTGACGGTGGAGGATTTGAAGTCCTGGCACCGTCGCTGGCTGGGCAATGTCTTCGACTGGGCCAGTCATTAGCGCAGCGTCAACATGGGCAAAGACGGTTTCATGTTTGCGGCTTCTGCACAAATTCCGCGGCTGTTGGCGCAGTTTGAGCACGCTTGCCTGGCGCGCTGGACGCCTTGTCACGACATGGACGCCGGTATGCTGGCGGAGGCCATTGCGGTGACGCATGTGGAGTTCATCCTGATCCACCCATTTCGTGAGGGCAATGGGCGCTTGTCGCGTCTGTTGGCGGATGTGATGGCTGTGCAGTCGTCGGCAGCCGTTGGACTACAGCGACTGGCATGCCGACAAAGCTGCCTATATTCAAGCAATTCATCAGGGTGTGGCAAGGGAGTACGCGCCAATGAAGCAGTTGGTGGCGCAAGCGCTGGGCGATGAGCCGGTTTGAATCAGGCCGCCAACTGGACGTGGGCAAACCGTTGGCTGTCCCGTTGACTGTCGCGGTTTTGCAGCTTCTGCTCCAGCTGTTCAACAGTCAGCCCCGTCTCGATGGCCGTAGAGCTGGCGACAGCGCGCCGCACGGCTTGCGGGCTGGGCTTGGCGGGATTTTGTGTGCGGGCGTTATGTTTAAGCATGCTCACATCATAGGGCGATCGGGCACGGTGCACCGGCTGCCTGGTGGTGAGGAAGAAAGCATCCATATCAACGGTTTTGACAACACCAAGCATCCCAGAAGGTGTTTACGATCTCAGGCGCAGGTGTACAGCATGAACAAAAGCAAGCAGACGCGCGCATGAAAATCATCATCCTCGGGGCCGGTCGTGTGGGCTTTAGCGTGGCCGACAGCCTGGTGTCGGAGAAGAACGACATCACCGTGATCGACACCGACGCCGCGCGGCTGCGCGACCTGGAGTCGCGCTACGACCTGCGCGGTGTGGTGGGCAATGGCATCGACCCGCAGGTACTGGACGAGGCCGGCGCGCGCGACACCGACCTGCTCATTGCCTGCGCCGCGCAGGACGAGACCAACCTGGTGTGCTGCAAGGTGGCGCAGGTGATGTTCAACATTCCGACGCGCATCGCGCGGGTGCGTTCGTCGGGTTTTGACATGGAGCACAACGCCACGCTGCTGGGCAAGGACGGGCTGGGGGTGGATCGCATCATCTGCCCCGAGGAGTCGCTGACGCGCTACATCTGCAAGCTGGTCGAGTACCCCGAGGCGCTGCAGGTGCGCCAGTTTGCCGGCGGGCGCGCCTGCCTGGTGTCGGTGCGGGTGCGCGCCGGCGCGCCGCTGGCGGGCATGCGCATTGCCGCGATGCGTGACAGCGCGCCCGACGTGGCGATGCGGCTGGTGGCGATTTACCGGCGCTTTCCCGATGAGCCCGACCGTTTCGTGCCCTGCGATGGCGCAACGCGCGTGGAGCCGGGCGACGAGATCTTCGTGTTGGCCGCGCGCGAGCGCATTGCGCAGATTCTGGCGGCGCTGCACCGCGCGCCGGGGCGCCCGGCGCGGCCGGTGCGGCGCATCATGGTGGCTGGCGGCGGGCGCGTGGGCTTGCGCCTGGCGCGTCAGCTGATCGAGCTGGGCTCGTTCAACATCAAGATTCTGGAGCGGGATCCCGAGCGCTGCGTCGCTTTGGCCGCGCAGCTGCCGCACGACGTGCTGGTGCTGCAGGGCGATGCGACCGACGAGGATTTGCTGGGCGACGAGGGCATCGAGGAGGTCGACCTGTTCCTGGCGCTGACCGATGACGACGAGGACAACATCATGTCCTGCCTGCTGGCCAAGCGCATGGGCGCGCGCCGCGTGCTGGCGCTGATCAACCGGCGCAGCTATGCCGACCTGATGCACGGCACGCAGATCGACATTGCGCTGTCGCCTGCGCAGGCCATGCTTGGCGAGCTGCTGGCCTATGTGCGCCGCGGTGACGTGCAGGCGGTGCACAGCCTGCGCCGCGGGGTGGCCGAGGCGCTGGAGATCGTCGCGCGCGGCGACCGCAAGACCTCGCGCGTGGTGGGGCGGCGGGTCAGCGAGATCCGCCTGCCGCCGTCGGTGCACATGGGGCTGATCGTGCGCGGCCTGCCCGAGCCGGGGCAGCAAGGCGCGGGCGAGCCTGAGGTCATCATTCCGCGCAGCCACACAGTGGTCGAGAGCGGAGATCATGTGGTGTTCTTTTTGCCGCACAAGCGCCTGGTGCGCGAGGTGGAGCGGCTGTTTCGCGTCAGCGCCACGTTTTTCTGAAGCCCCATTCCCATGTCCGACATCCTGCCCGTCCTGCGAGTGCTGGGTGCGCTGCTGGCCATTTTTGCCATCTCGCTGTGTGTGCCGCTGGCCACGTCGCTGTGGGCGCACGAGGGGCTGTGGCCGCAGTACGCGCTGTGCATTGCGCTGACCTGTCTGGCCAGTGTGCTGCTGTGGGTGGGGCTGCGCGAGCATCAGCGCGAGCTGTTGCCGCGCCATGGCGTGATGCTGGTGTCGCTCGTCTGGCTGGTGCTGCCGCTGTTTGCCGCGCTGCCGCTGCTGATGGTGATGCAGGCCATTGGCCGGCCGATGGCGTTCACGCATGCGTATTTCGAGGCGGTGTCGGGGTTGACGACGACGGGCTCCACGGTGCTGTCCAGCCTGGACACGCTGCCGCTGTCGGTCAACATGTGGCGCACCTTCATGCAGTGGATGGGCGGCATGGGCATTCTGATTCTGGCCGTGGCGGTGTTGCCGCTGCTGGGCGTGGGCGGCAGCCAGCTGTTCAAGGCCGAGGCCGCGGGCCCGGTCAAGGACACCAAACTCACGCCGCGCATGACCGAGACGGCCAAGGGCCTGTGGGGCGTCTACGTGCTGTTTTCGGTCGCCTGCGCACTGGCTTACTGGGCGGCGGGAATGGCGCCGCAGGACGCGGTCATGCACATGTTTGCCACGGTAAGCCTGGGCGGGCTGTCGCCGCACGACGCGAGCTTCGGCTACTTCCACTCGCCGCTGATGGAGGCGATCGCGCTGGTCTTCATGCTGTTTGCCAGCTGCAACTTCGCGCTGTACTTCATTGCGCTGCGCAAGGGCAACTGGCGCGGCTGGTGGTTCGACCCGGAGATGCGCGCCACCATCACCGTTCTGGTCGGCGGTGGACTGCTGGTGGCGCTGCTGCTGTGGGCCAAGGGTGTCTACGGGCCGCTGCAGGCGCTGCGCTATGGCATGTTCCACGTCGTATCGGTGGCGACGACGACCGGTTTTGCCACGGTCGACTATCTGCACTGGCCGGTGTTTGCACCGGCCTTCATGCTGCTGCTGTCGGGCGTGGCCACCAGTGCGGGCTCGACGGGCGGGGGCATCAAGATGGTGCGCATGCTCATTCTGGTCAAGCAGGCGGGGCGAGAGATGACGCGCATCGTGCACCCGCGCTCGGTGCAGCCGGTGCGCCTGGGCGGGCGGGTGATTGACCGGCGCATGATTTTTGCCGTGCTGGCCTTCATGCTGGTGTACGGTGCCACCATCATCGTGCTGAGCATGGTGATGCTGCTGACCGACCTGGATCTGGTGACCGCGTTCTCGGCCGTGGTGGCCAGCGTGCACTGCACCGGGCCGGGGCTGGGACAGCTCGGCCCCATGTCCAACTACGCGGTGCTCAGCGACTTTCAGCTGTGGATCTGCACGCTGGCCATGCTGCTGGGGCGCCTGGAGATCCTGAGCTTCATGGCCTTGCTCACACCGGCGTTCTGGCGCCGGTGAGGCTGCCTGGCCGGCCTGCCCTCGCCCGGTAGCGCAAAAACGCGCGCCGGCCTCCCTACAATGCGGCGCAGGAAAGCACGTGCCGCTATCAATCTGCAATCCAGGGGATTTATGGTTCCACACCTCATCACCGCGCTGACTGGCCCGATCAACGAGCTGGAGCAGCGCATTCTCGACTCGATGCCGGCCATCGAGCGCTGGTTCCGTCTGGAATGGATGGAGCACACGCCGCCGTTCTACACCTCGGTCGACATTCGCAACGCCGGCTTCAAGCTCGCGCCGGTGGACACCAACCTGTTTCCCGGCGGCTGGAACAACCTGACCGACGAGATGCTGCCGCTGGCGGTGCAGGCGGCGATGGCGGCCATCGAGAAGATCTGCCCCGAGGCGCGCAACCTCCTGATCATTCCCGAGAACCACTCGCGCAACACCTTCTACCTGGCCAACGTGGTGCAGTTGCAGCGCATCTTCAACATGGCGGGGCTGAACGTGCGCGTGGGCTCGATCAGCCCCGAGATCAAGAAGCCGACGACCATCGAGCTGCCGCACGGCGAGAAGGTGGTGCTGGAGCCGGTGATCCGCAGCAAGCGGCGCCTGGGTCTGAAGAACTTCGATCCCTGCACCATCTTGCTGAACAACGACCTGTCGGCCGGCGCGCCCGGCATTCTGGAAGACCTGCATGAGCAATACCTGCTGCCGCCGCTGCACGCGGGCTGGAGCGTGCGCAGGAAGAGCCGGCACTTTCAAAGCTACGAGGAGGTCTCCAAGCGCTTCGGCAAGATGCTGGGCATCGACCACTGGCTGATCAACCCGCTGTTCACGCGCGTGCAGGGCGTCGACTTTGCCGAGGGCACGGGCATGGAGGCGCTGCACAGCGCGGTCGACGCGCTGCTGTCCAAGGTGCGACGCAAGTACAAGGAATACGGCATCACCGAGAAGCCCTTCGTCGTCGTCAAGGCCGACAACGGCACCTACGGCATGGGCATCATGATGGTGCATGACTCCAAGGAGCTTGACCACCTGAGCCGCCGCGCCAAGAACAAGATGGCAGTCATCAAGGACGGCCAGCAGGTGCACGACGTGATCGTGCAGGAGGGCGTGTACACCCAGGAGCGGGTGCATGAGGCGGTGGCCGAGCCGGTGGTCTACATGATGGATCGCTATGTGGTCGGCGGCTTTTACCGCATGCACGCCGAGCGTGGCGTGGACGAGAACCTGAATGCACCCGGCGCCAGCTTTGTGCCGCTGGCCTTCCAGCACAGCACGCAACTGCCCCAGCCCGGCGCCCGCCCGGGTGCAAGCGCCCCCAACCGCTTCTATATGTATGGCGTGGTGGCGCGCCTGGCCATGGTCGCCGCCAGCTATGAGCTGGAGGCGACCGACCCCAACGCCGAGGTGTACGACTGATCGGCGCGGCCAGGCTGGCCATCCGGGCCGGCCAGTCCGCGAGCCACGACACGGTGCGCCGAGGCACAATGGCGGCCATCCATTGATGGGGGTGCGCAGCGACTGCGCTTTTTGCCGTGCAACACCGTTCTTCATCGCATGCGGCGCTTGCGCTGGGCGCCATCGGCGTGGTGTATGGCGACATTGGCACCAGCGTGCTCTACACGCTCAAGGAAGTATTCGGCTCCGGCCACGTGCCATTCACTGAGACGAATGTCTATGGCGTGCTGTCCATCGTCTTTTGGACGCTGACGCTCATCGTCTCGCTCAAGTACGTGACGCTGGTGCTGCGTGCCGACAACCAGGGCGAGGGCGGCCTGGTGGCCATGCTGACGCTGGCGCTGCACGCGGTGCGGCACAAGGCGCCGCGGCTGACGCGCTGGATGCTGCCCGTCGGCATTTTTGGTGCCTGTCTGTTCTATGGCGATGGCGTCATCACCCCTGCCATCACGGTGCTGTCGGCGGTCGAAGGGCTGGACGTGGCCTCCAGCGCGCTGCGCGGCGCCGTGATTCCGCTGACGCTGATGATTCTGCTGGCGTTGTTCCTGCTGCAAAAGCGCGGCACCGCGGGCATCGGGCGGTTTTTTGGCCCGGTCATGGGCCTTTGGTTCGTGGTGATTGCCGGGCTCGGCGTGTGGCACATCGCCGTGCATCCGGCGGTGCTGACCGCGCTCAGCCCGCACCATGCGGCAGGCTTCATTGCCCGCCAGCCGGGCATCAGCTTCGTGCTGCTGGGCGCCGTGGTGCTGTGCGTGACCGGCGCCGAGGCCTTGTACGCCGACCTGGGGCATTTCGGCGTGCGCCCGATCCGTCATGCCTGGTTTGCCATCGTGATGCCGGCGCTGACGCTGAACTACTTTGGCCAGGGCGCGCTGCTTCTGCAGAACCCGGCAGCGGTGACCAACCCCTTCTTCATGCTGGCGCCGAAGGGCTGGACGCTGGCGCTGGTCGTGCTCGCCGCGGTTGCGGCGGTGATTGCGTCGCAGGCGTTGATTTCCGGGGCGTTCAGCGTCACGCGGCAAATCATCCAGCTGGGTTTTCTGCCGCGACTCAAGATCGTCCACACCAGCGTGCGCGACCTGGGGCAAATCTACCTGCCCTTTGTCAACTGGGTGTTGTTCGCGATGATTGTGCTGGCCGTGGTGTTGTTTCGCTCCAGCAGCAACCTGGCCGCGGCCTATGGCATTGCGGTCACGCTGGACATGCTGATCACCACCGTGCTGGCTTTTTTCGTGATCCGCTATGGCTGGGGCCACCCGCTGGCGCTGTGTATTGCCGCAACCGGCGTGTTCTTGCTGGTCGACCTGGCTTTCGTGGGCTCCAATCTGCTCAAGCTGCTGCAAGGCGGCTGGTTTCCGATTGCCATTGCCGCCCTGGTCTTCATGCTGATGAGCACCTGGAAGCGCGGGCGCGAGCTGCTGCAGGCCCGGTTGCGCGAAGAGTCGATCGGCCTGGCCGATTTCCTCGCTTCCATCCTGGCACATCCGCCTGCCCGCGTGGAAGGCACGGCGGTCTTTCTGCACGCCGAGGCCGACCTGGTGCCTCACGCCTTGCTGCACAACCTCAAGCACAACAAGGTGTTGCACCGCCAGAACTTGTTTGTCACCGTGTGCTACCACGACCTGCCGTGGATCGGGCTGGAGCAGCGCGTGCAGATCGAATCCCTGGGCAGCGACTGCTGGCAGGTGCGGGTGAACTTCGGGTTCAAGAACGACCTGGATCTGCCGCGCGCGCTGCAGTGCATCCAAGGCCATGGCTGCGCACTCGACCCGATGAGTACCAGCTATTTCCTGTCGCGCGAGGCGATCATTCCGGCGCTGGGCAGCGCCATGGCGCCCTGGCGCCAAAGGCTGTTCGCGCTGATGCACCACAACGCCAGCGGCATCGCCGCCTTTCTGCATCTACCCAGCAATGCGGTGGTCGAGCTGGGCTCCAAGGTCGAGCTCTGATACGTCGTACGACAACTTTGGCTTCAGCGTCATCGCATCGCACGATGGCCCATGGCCTTCTTGCTTGGGCAGGGACATCGGCCCTCGCGCACAATGCCGCACCATGTCGTTTTTCAAAGACCTGAGCCTGTCCGCCGTCACGGCCGGCTTCGTCGCCGTCCTCGTCGGTTTCACCAGTTCGGTGGCCATCGTCTTTCAGGCGGCGCAGTCCTTCGGCGCCACGCCGCAGCAAATCACCTCGTGGATGTGGGCGCTGGGCCTGGGCATGGGGCTTTGCTCGCTGGTGCCGTCACTCATCCTTCGCCAGCCCGTCATGATTGCCTGGTCCACGCCGGGCGCTGCGGTGCTGGCCACAGCGGGGCTTGCGGGCGGCTTCTCGATGGCCGAGGCTGTTGGTGCCTTCATGGCCTGCGCCGCGCTGATCACGCTGGCCGGCGTGACCGGCTGGTTCGAGCGGATCATGAACCGCCTGCCGATGGAAATCGCCGCGGCGCTGCTGGCCGGCGTGCTGGCCCGCTTCGGCATGGATGCATTCGCTGCGCTGCAATCGGCCTTGCCGCTGGTGCTGGTAATGCTGGCGGCCTATCTGCTTACCCGCCGGTTGTTGCCGCGCTACGCCGTGGTCGTCACGTTGCTGGCCGGCGTGGCCTGGGCGGCGCTGGCCGGGCAGATGCGCTGGTCCGAGGTGCACCTGGCGTTGGCGCTGCCTGTCTTCATTGCGCCCGAGTTCAGCTTCTCGGCTTTGATGAGCCTGGCGCTGCCGCTGTTCATCGTCACCATGGCCTCACAAAACCTGCCCGGGGTGGCGGTCATGCGGGCCTCGGGCTACCAGCTACCGGTCTCGCGCCTGATTACCCTGACCGGGCTGGCCACGTTGGTGCTGGCGCCTTTTGGCGCTTTTGCCCTCAACTTCAGCGCGATCACCGCCGCCATTTGCATGGGGCCCGAGGCCCACCCCGATCCGGCCAAGCGCTATACCGCGGCGGCCTCGTGCGGGCTGTTCTATATCGCAGTGGGCATCTTCGGCGCCATCGTCACCGGTCTGCTGACCGCCTTCCCGCAGGAGCTGGTTGTCGCCATCGCCGGCCTGGCCCTGCTTGGCGCCATCGGGGGCGGTTTGGCGGGTGCGCTGGCCGGCGAGAGCCACCGCGAGGCTTCACTGATCACCTTTCTGGTCACCCTGAGCGGCGTGACGCTGGCGGGCATCGGCTCGGCCTTCTGGGGTGTCGTCGCCGGCAGTATCGCCCTGTTTGTGCAACAGTACGGACGTGGCCACCGACGGGCCGCACCATGACATCCCCCATTTCCGCACAACCGCCCATGAAGCTTTTATTCGTTGCCGACCCGCTGGAGCGGTTCACCATCTATAAAGACACGACCTTTGCCATGATGCGCGAGGCGCAGCGCCGTGGCCACACCCTTGCCGCATGCGAGCCGCGTCACCTGCACTGGCAGTCCGGCGGACGCGTCATGGCACGGGTGCGCGACATCACCTTGACGGGCGATCCACGTGGCTGGTTCACATCGACGCCCGAGCGCATGGCGGCAGTGGCGGACTTCTCCTCCGTGCTCATGCGCAAGGATCCGCCGTTTGACAGCGAATACTTCTACGCCACCCATTTGCTGGAACAGGCAGAGCGCGAGGGTGCGCGGGTCTTCAACAAGCCACGCGCGTTGCGCGACCATCCGGAGAAACTGGCCGTGATGGAATTTCCCCAGTTTCTCGGCCCCACGCTGGTGACGCGCGACCCGGCCGAAATTCGCCGGTTCCATGCCACTCACCAAGACATCATTCTGAAACCGCTCGACGGTATGGGGGGGATGGGGATTTTTAGGGTGCGTGCTGATGGCATGAATCTGGGCAGCATCATTGAGACCCTGAACCAGGGCGAAAGCCAGAGCGTCATGGTGCAAAAATTCCTGCCCGAGATTGCCGATGGCGACAAGCGCATCCTGGTGATCGGCGGCAAGCCCGTTCCCTACTGCCTGGCACGCATTCCCCAGGGCAATGAAGTGCGCGGTAACCTGGCCGCCGGCGGTTTGGGTGTGGCCCGGCCTCTCACGAAGCGCGACCAGGCCATCGGCGATGCTCTGGGCCCAGTGCTGGCCGAACGCGGCTTGCTTCTCGTGGGCGTCGACGTGATTGGCGACCGCATCACCGAGATCAACGTCACAAGCCCGACCTGCTTCCAGGAGATCGAGCAGCAGACCGGCTGCGACGTGGCCGCACTGTTCATCGATGCACTGGAGACAGCGCTCGACCGCCAGGCGTAAAAATCGCTGCATCTCCTCGAATCAGTAAAAACCCTGTGTTATGATTCGCCCTCTTCGCTGCTTGTGGCGCTTCTCTTTTGGGTAGCTGTTGCGGGTGGTTGAAGAGGAGGGC
>PGEI01000108.1 GCA_002894305.1 Comamonadaceae bacterium CD01 | reverse complement strand
CGCCGATGATAGTGCGGATCCCCGTGTGAAAGTAGGTCATCGTCAGGCTATTATTAGACCAACCCCCAGTACGGAGACCGTGCTGGGGGTTCGGCATTTGGGGATTTCAAATACAGGTGCCGGTTGATGCAGCTTCAGGACATTCTTTATTCCCAGGGATTTGGCACGCGCCGCATTTGTGCGGGTTTGGTGCAGCAAAACCAGGTTCAGATTTCCTGGGCAGGTGAAAGCGAAGCACGGCCTTGTACCGATGCTGCGCAAGAGTTGAATCCGATCAATCTGGTTTTACGAGTGCAGGGTGTGGACTGGCCTGTACATGAGAAGGCGTTCATCATGCTCAACAAGCCCGCAGGCGTGGAGTGTTCGCAAAAGCCTTCGGTATGGCCAAGTGTGTATTCGTTGCTGCCGGCGCCTTTGCGTCAACGTCCCAGCAAGGGCAAAGTGGCCGGCGTGCAAGCAGTGGGGCGCCTTGATCAGGATACGACGGGCTTGCTTCTGCTCAGCGACGATGGGCAGTTCATCCACCGGATGGGGTCGCCAAAAAAGCAGGTGGCAAAGCTTTATGAGGTGACGACCAAGCATCCCGTCCAGGAGCCTCAGATTCGACAGCTACTCGATGGTGTGGTGCTCGACGACGACCCCAAGCCCGTGCGCGCCGCAGGCTGCATGCAGCGCGGCATGCACCACATCGATTTGACGCTGACCGAAGGGAAATACCACCAAGTCAAAAGAATGATTGCTGCCGTCGGGAATCGTGTGGAGGCGCTGCATCGCTCACGCATTGGAGGCTTGGTGTTGCCGCCGGATCTTGCGCCTGGGCAGTGGCGTTGGCTTTCATCTGCAGATCTCGCACTGTTGTCCTGATATGGCGAGGCGGGCGCGTTATGCTTGCGCCCCATGAATCTCTGGCTGGACTCTGCCTGGCGTGCCCTGCTGTATTGCCTGATGCCGCGCGTCATTGTCTTGACGTTGCTGCCGCTGCTCGTCATAACGCTGGCTTCCTGGGCTGCCTGGTACTTTTATTGGACGCCGGTGACCAGCGCAGCGCAGGCGTTGCTGGAGCATGCCTGGGGTATGCAGTGGCTGCTGGGGCACTTGCAGACCTGGGGCGTGAGCGGCGTTCCTGCCGTGTTGGCACCTCTTTTCGTCCTGATTCTGGCCATCCCGGTAATCATCATTGCCTGTTTGCTGCTGGTCACCCTGTGGCTCACGCCAAGTTTCGTGAATCTGGTGGCGCAGCGGCGCTTTCCTGATCTGGAGCGCAAGCAAGGCGGGACGTTGGCCAGCAGCTTGATGTGGGCGCTGGGGTCGACCGCGGCTGCGGTCATTGGCTTTGTGGTGTCGCTCCCGCTGTGGTTGATACCGCCATTGATTCTGATCCTGCCGCCGCTGATCTGGGGTTGGCTGACCTTTCGGATCATGGCGTTTGATGCGCTGGCTGAGCACGCCAGCCGCGAGGAGCGCAGGGATGTGCTGCGCCGCCACCGGCTGCCGCTGCTGCTGATGGGGGTGTGCACGGGCTTTCTCAGCGCGGCGCCGGGCATCGTCTGGATCTCGGGACTGCTGTTTGCAGCACTGTTTTTCGTCCTGATCCCGTTGGCGCTGTGGATTTACATGCTGATCTTTGCCTTCACCTCGCTGTGGTTCGCCCACTATTGCCTCGCCGCACTGGCGCAGCTGCGTGCGCTGCAGCAGCGCGATTTACCGCCGTCTGTATCCGCGTCGGTCTTGTCCGATGAGGTGCAATAACCATGCATTTCGGCCTGATCATCATTGGTGACGAAATCTTGTCGGGCAAGCGTCAGGACAAACACATGGCCAAGGTGATCGAACTGCTGGCGCAGCGCGGCCTGGCGTTGTCCCATGTGGACTATGTGGGCGATGACCGGCCGCGCATCACTGAGGCCTTGCGCCGGGCGTTTGCGTCGGGCGACCAGGTTTTCAGCTGCGGAGGCATTGGCGCCACGCCCGACGACCATACCCGCCAGTGCGCGGCGCAGGCGCTGCAGGTGCCGCTGCTGCCCCATCCGCAGGCCCAGGCGCTGATTCGCGAGCGAATGCAGGATACGGCGCGGGAGCAGGGCGTACCGTTCGAGCCCGAGCGTGCCGACAATGTGCAGCGGCTGCAAATGGGCGTGTTTCCGCAAGGCGCCAGCATCATTCCCAATCCGTACAACAAGATTCCGGGGTTCTCGTGCGCCGGTGCGAACGGCGGTGCGGTGCACTTCGCCCCCGGCTTCCCGGTCATGGCGTGGCCGATGATCGAATGGGTGCTGGAGCAGCGCTGCACGCAGTGGTTCCACCGCCAACCGCAACGCGAGCAGTCGGTCGTGCTGTATGGCGCGATGGAGTCGGTGCTGACGCCGCTGATGCTGCAGATCGAGGCGCGCCATCCAGGAGTGAGGGTTTTCAGCCTGCCCAGCGTCGATCACCCGGTACATGGCGCGCACATCGAGCTCGGGGTCAAGGGCGCGGCCGTGCTCGTGCCGCCGGCGTGGAATGAGCTGTTGCAAGCTTTGATCGCCACGGGACTGAGGATGGGGCCGCAAACAACGCGCGATTTGTAGTCGTGCGTGAATGGCGCCTGCCCTGCGCCTATAGAATTTCACCCTTTCAGGTGTCGACCGCCCCCCGCCGCTGGATGTGGGGCGTGCGACCGTTTTTTCTGGAGAACCTTGATGGCCAAAACCGTTGCAGACGTGATGAATATGGTGAAGGAGAACGAAGTCAAGTTTGTTGACTTGCGCTTCACCGATACGCGCGGCAAGGAGCATCACACGACGGTACCGGTGTCGCATTTCGATGAGGATAAGTTCACGGCCGGGCATGCGTTCGACGGCTCGTCCATGCCCGGCTGGAAGGGCATCGAAGCGTCGGACATGCAATTGATCCCCGATCCCGAGACGGCCAACATCGATCCGTTCTTCGAGGAAACCACGCTGATCCTGCAGTGCGACGTGGTCGAGCCCGGCGACGGCAAGGCCTATGAGCGCGATCCGCGTTCCATTGCCCGCCGTGCCGAGGCCTATCTGAAGGCTTCCGGGTTGGGCGATACCGCGTACTTCGGGCCCGAGCCGGAATTTTTCCTGTTCGACGGCGTGCGCTGGTGCAACGAGCCCGGGCGCGTGTTCTTCGAGATTGACGAGTACGAGGCGCCGTGGAACAGCGGTACCCGCCTGGAAGGCGGCAACCGTGGTCACCGCCCGGGCAACAAGGGCGGCTACATGCCGGTGCCTCCCGT
The DNA here is from genome assembly GCA_002894305.1 of Comamonadaceae bacterium CD01. Classification (GTDB taxonomy): domain Bacteria; phylum Pseudomonadota; class Gammaproteobacteria; order Burkholderiales; family Burkholderiaceae_C; genus Comamonas_C; species Comamonas_C faecalis. Next base: position 8,088 of record PGEI01000108.1, on the reverse strand, counting down.
GGACAGCACGCAGGACATGCGCGCCGAGATGGTGTTGCTGCTCGAGCAAATGGGCATTCCGGTGGAGGTCTTCCACCACGAGGTCGGCGGCGCCGGGCAGAACGAGATCGGCACGCGCTTCTCCACGCTGGTGCAGCGCGCCGACTGGACCCAGACCATGAAGTACGTGATCTGGAACGTCGCCAACGCCTACGGTAAGACGGCCACCTTCATGCCCAAGCCCTATGCGGGCGACAATGGATCGGGCATGCATGTGCACCAGTCGGTCTGGAAGGATGGCAAGAACCTCTTCGCCGGCGATGGCTACGCCGGCCTGTCGGACTTCGCGCTGTACTACATCGGCGGCCTGATCCAGCATGCCCGCGCGCTCAACGCGATCACCAACCCGACGACCAACAGCTACAAGCGACTGGTGCCGGGCTTCGAGGCGCCGGTCAAGCTCGCCTACAGCGCGCGCAACCGCTCGGCGTCGATCCGCATTCCCTACGTCGCCAATCCCAAGGCGCGCCGCGTCGAGGCGCGCTTCCCCGACCCGCTGGCCAATCCCTACCTGTGCTTTGCCGCGCTGCTGATGGCGGGCCTGGACGGTGTGGAGAACAAGATCCACCCGGGCGAGGCTGCAACCAAGGATCTGTACCACCTGCCGCCGGAGGAAGACCGGCTGGTACCGACGGTGTGCCACAGTCTGGATCAGGCGCTGGAGGCGCTGGATCGCGACCGCGGCTTCCTGACGCGTGGTGGCGTGTTCACCGACAGCATGCTCGACGCCTACATCGACGTGAAGATGGCCGAGGTGCAGCGCTTTCGCATGGCGCCCCATCCGCTGGAATACGAGATGTACTACTCGCTGTGACGCGCAGGCTGGCTCGTGCAGGCTGCGTCCACGGCTTGGGCGATACTGCGGATCCAATGAACATGGCATGGGCCCAGGGCCCGCAGGGAGGCCAACCATGAAGTTTCGATTCCTGGCAACCGTGCTGGCGGCTCTGTTGGCTGCGCTGGCGCAGCCGGCGCTGGCGCAGGACAAAATCTACCGCTGCGGCAACGAATACACCAACGATGCGGCGCAGGCGCGCGAGCGTGGCTGCAAGCAGGTGCAGGGCGGCAACGTGACGGTGCTGGAATCGACGCCCAAGGCCGCGCCTGCCGCATCGGCGGCGCCGGCCAGCCGTGCCGCCACGCCTGCCAATGCGCCGCGCGTGAGCGCCGACGACCAGCGCGCGCGCGACGCCGATGCGCGCGCCATTCTGGAGGCCGAGTTGCGCAAGACCGAGGCCCGAGCGCAGGAGTTGCGCGCCGAGTACAACGGCGGCACGCCCAACCGCACGGCGCTGGAGCTGCGCAATCCTCAGGGCTACGCCGAGCGCACCGCAGAGATCAAGGCGCAGCTCGACCGCGCAGAGGCCGACGCCGCGGGCATTCGCCGCGAGCTCGACCGCCTGAACAAATAACCCCCCGCTGACTTCAGGCTGCCGCAGTTGCGGCGGCTGTGGCATGCGCTGCCGGGCGGCAGCCCGCACACCATCGTTTTCACAGATGTACAACCTCCTGAAATTTCTGCACGTCCTGTCTATCGTTGCCTGGGTGGGCGGCCTGTTCTTTGCCGTCGGCCTGCTGTACCCGGCGCTGCGCCCGCTGGCCGAACAAGAGCGCGTGGCCAGCCTGGCGCGCGTGATGCAGCGCTTTCTGCCTGCCGTCGCCATTGCGGCGCTGCTGGCCCTGCTCAGCGGCCTGGGCATGATCGGCATGGTGTCGTTTCATGCAGACGGCGGCTTTCGGATGCCGCTGGCCTGGACGCTGATGTCGACGCTGGGCCTGGTAATGATGGCGCTGCTGGTCTACCAGTACTTCGGTTTGTTCGACCGCCTGGAGCAGCGCGCGGCCGCAGGCGACTGGGCTGCGGCCGCCAGCGTGCTGGCGCGCCTGCGCACCGGGCTGGCCATTACCCTGGCGCTGGGTGTTGCGACGGTTGCTGCGGTGTTTCTGGCCTGACGGCGGCTCGCCCGGGGGCGGGCCAGCGCAGGCGGCGCCATTGGCGTTGCAGCTGCCGCAGGCTGCGCTCTGGATGGTCTGAAAAGCGTGCCTGCTCCAGCGCCAGCAGCCAGAGCACGACGTCGTCCGCGTCGCCGCCGAAATATCCATGGGCCTGTGTGGCCAGGCTGCGCGCCGGCAAGTGGGGCGGCAAGGCCAGGCCGGCGCGCGCAAGCCGTGCGCGGGTACGTGTCAGCAAACGCTGCCAGGGGTTGTGGTGGTGGCGCTCCCACAGCGCCCAGCCGCCGATCAGGGCGGCTGCGCCCAGCACGCCCAGGCCCAGCAGGCGTACCAGGTCGCGCCAGTCGGGCGCGGACATGCCCAGCGCCTTGAGCAGGTCGAGCTGGCTCTCCTGCGTGTAGTTCAGCACCCACTGGTTCCAGCGGTTGTCCGCCGCCTCCCACAGCGCGCGCAGTTGCAGCAGCAGGCCGGGTGCCACCACGTTGCGCACGGCAGTGCCCAGCGCGCCGCGTGGTGCCTGCAGGCGCTCGAAGCGTTCGATGCGCTCGGGCGCAATGGCTGCCGTCGGGTCGACGCGCACCCAGCCGCGCTCGTGCATCCAGACCTCGGCCCAGGCATGGGCGTCGCTCTGGCGCACGGTCCAGTAGCCGTCGATGGTGTTCATCTGCCCGCCCTGGTAGCCGGTGACGATGCGCGCCGGAATCTCCATGGCGCGCATCAGCACCACGAAGGCCGAGGCGATGTGCTCGCAAAACCCCGCCTGGCGGTCGAACCAGAAGGTGTCGGCAGTGTCCTCGCCGTACACCCCGGGCTGCAGCGTGTAGCGGTAGTCGCCCGTGTGCAGGTGTTGCAGCACGGCGCCCACCAGTGCGGGCGTGCCGCCTTCGGTCAGTTGTGGGTCGGCGCGCAATTGCGCGGCCCACTGGCGGGTGCGCGGGTCGGACTGGGGCGGCAACTGCAGATAGGGGTGCAGGCTGGCGTCTGCCTGCTGCGGACCGTGGCGAAACTGCAGATGGCTTTGCGCCTGGTAGCGCAGCACGCTGACGATGGGGCGCGTCGTGCGCCAGTGCAGGTCGGGCGCCATCAGCGCGACCCAGCCATGAGGCATGCCGGGCGGCTGCAGCGCCGCGTCCAGCGTGAACAGCCAGCTGCGCTGGCTGGGTTCGAGCGTGACCTCGTAGCGAAGCGGCGGGCCTGCCACGCTCAGCCGGGCGGGGGCGGGCGCCGCCCAAGTGGTCGTTTGCGCCTGGGGCGTGCCCAGCGCGTACCAGTCACGCCCGTTGAAGGCACTGAGCACCGGGCCACGAAAGTACAGGCTGGACTGCGGCGGCGGCTGGCCGCCCGGGGTGTCGAAGCGCACCCGCAGCGCCACGCTGTCGTCCAGCGCCAGTTGCGCCAGATCACCCACGTGCATCTCGCCCGACAGGCCGCTGCGCCCGCTCATCTTGTCCGCCGGCAGGCTCCACAGCGGGGCCATGCGCGGAAACAGAAGGAACAGCGCCAGCATGACGGGTGTGCCCATTGCAGCCAGGGCGACAGCGGTGCGCAGCGACGCGATCAGCGGTGGGCGGCCAACGATGCGGTGCGCGTTGACCAGCGTAGTCAACAGGCCCATTAGCGCCAGCACGATGAGCAGCGCGGTGGCCAGCGATTGCGAGAAGAAGAAATTGGCCAGCAGCGTGAACATGCCCAGAAAGAACACCACCATGGCGTCGCGCCGCGCACGCAGCTCCAGGGTCTTGAGCGCCAGCAGCATCGCGACCAGCGTCACGCCGGCGTCCGGCCCCAGGATGGTGCGGTAGCTGCGCCATGTCAGCGCCACCGCCAGCGCCAGCAGTGCCGCCATGACCCAGCGCCCGGGCAATGGGCGCTGGCGCCAGGCCAGCCAGCCGCGCCATAGCAGCAGCGTGGCCGCCATCAGCAGTGACCACGTCGGGATTTCGCCCGCCAGTGGCACCAGGCAGGCGGCCACCACGCACAGCAGAAACAGTGTGTCGCGGCTGTCGCGCGGCAGCGCGTGCAAGCGGGCGCTCAGGTGTTGCGCGCTCATCTGTCGGGTGTCGTGGCTGCGCGGTGCATGGGCGTGGTGCCAGTGGTTTCATGCAGCGCCAGTGCCTGCAGGCAGCGGCTGCGCTGGGCCGACCCGCTGCTCGGCTCGATGCGAGTGGCCGGGCCCAGGCGCAGGCCATAGGGCAAGTCCAGCCGGTCGGCCTGCAGCACCCAGGCGGCCAGGCGCGACAGGCGCGCCTCGGTTCCGGGAACGCCGGTGGCTGCCAGGTCCAGCCACAGCTGGCGGCGGTGCGAGGCCTGGCCGTCCCGGCTGACCAACTCGCCCGCGCCGGTGGCCAGCAGGTTGGCGGCCTTCTTCCAGACGATCAGGCGCTGTGCGTCGCCGCGGCGGTAGGCGCGCACGCCGTCGGCTTCTTCCTGCCCGCTCAGCGGCGTGGCCAGGCCGGTGCCGGGCTGCGGCGTGCCTTGTGGCAGCGCCGGCGCCGGAGCCTCGGGGCGGGGGTAGACCAGCACCTGCGCGGCCGGACGCCACAACGCCCATACGCGGAACGCGCCCAGCGGGTAGCGCGTCTGCAACCGCAGCACCGGCACCGCCTGCAGCCCGCGCTGGCGCGGCGTGAAGGCGATGGCCATGCTGGTGCTGCTCTGGCCCGGCACGTCGACCCAGCTCCACTGGCCGCTGCCCTGCACCGACACGCCGACCGCATGGCGCGGGCGCCGGCGCGTGTTGGTCAGCTGCAGTTGCAGTTGGGCCGCCGCGCCCAAAAAAGTGGGCGCGGGCGGCGCCAGGTGCAGCTGCAGGCCGCGCAGCGTCGCGTGGCTCACCACCATGCCGGCGGCCACGGTGCCGGCGAGCAGAAAGGTCAGCAGATAGCCCAGGTTGAGCTGGAAGTTGATCGACGCGATGAGCAGCACCAGCAGCGTCAGCGCCAGCATCCAGCCCGCGCCGGTGGGCAGGATGTAGACCATGCGCTGGGTCAGCTGCAGGCTGTCGCTGCGCGGCAGGCGCGCAAGCCACCATTGGTGCCAGCGCTGGCGCGCAAGAGCGGTTGGGGAGGGCATGTGGGCAGATAGGCTTTCAGGGCAGCGGCGTCGCCTCGACCATGGCCTGCAGCTGGGCGACTGCGCTGCGCCCGGATTCGCCCACGGGCACCAGGCGGTGCGCCATGGTCTGGACGATGATGGCCTGCACGTCGTCGGGCGCCACGTAGTCGCGCCCGGCCATCAGCGCCTGCGCCTTGGCAGCACGCACCAGCGCAATGCCGGCGCGCGGCGACAGGCCCTGCACAAACCACTGGCCAGAGCGGGTGGCCGCGATCAGGTCTTGCACGTAGTCGAGCAGCGGCCCGGCCGTGTGCACCGCCTGCACCTGCTGCTGCAGGCCGGTCAGCGCCGCTTCGTCGAGCAGCGCCGGCAGCGTGTCGGCCAGCGTGCGCCTATCCTGGCCGGCCAGCAGCTGGCGCTCGGCGCTGCGGTCGGGATAGCCCAGCGAGATGCACATCAGGAAGCGGTCGAGCTGGCTCTCGGGCAGGGCGAACGTACCCAGCTGGTCCTGCGGGTTCTGCGTGGCAATGACGAAGAACGGTGCGGGCAGGGCGTGGGTGCTGCCCTCGGCCGTCACCTGTTTTTCCTCCATGGCTTCGAGCAGCGCGCTCTGGGTGCGCGGGCTGGCACGGTTGATCTCGTCGGCCAGCAGCACTTGCGTGAACACCGGCCCTGGGTGGAACACGAAGGCCTGCTGTTCCCGCTCGTAGACCGACACGCCCGTCAGGTCGCTGGGCATCAGGTCGGAGGTGAACTGCACACGCGCAAACTGCAGCCCAAAGCTGCGCGCCAGGGCGTGTGCTAGCGTGGTTTTGCCGACACCAGGAACGTCTTCGATCAACAGGTGGCCACCGGCCAGCAGGCAGGCCACGCAGTCGCGTATCTGTAAGGATTTCCCGGCAATCACCATGTTAAGCTGATCCAGGAGCATCTGGATTTGCGCGCGCGCCTGCGTGAGTTGTGCATCCATGGTGCGACGTTATCCGAAAAATACGAGGGACAAAGGGGATTGCTCGTGGGCGCCACAGGCTATTACACACACCGTGATTGCTGGAAGCACGAAATGGGCCCGGGCCACCCCGAATGCCCGGCGCGACTGGATGCGATCGAGGATCGCCTTCTGATCAGCGGCGTGATGTCGGCGCTGGATCACCGCGACGCGCCGCTGGCCGCGCTCAACGACATCGACCTGGCCCACGACCGCATGTACACCGCCGCGCTGCGCGGCCTGTCCGAGCGGCTCAAGGAGGAGCAGGACGCAGGTGGACCGCCCTATGTGCAGATCGACACCGACACCGCGATGAACCGTCACACCTGGACGGCAGCGCTGCGCTCGACCGGCGCCGCGCTGGCGGCCACCGACGCGGTCATTGCCGGCGAGCTGGAAAACGCCTTCTGCAGCGTGCGCCCACCCGGCCACCACGCCACGCGCGACAAGGCCATGGGTTTCTGTTTTTTCAGCAACGTGGCGATCGCCGCCAAATACGCGCTGGAGCGCCACCATCTCAAGCGCGTGGCCGTCATCGATTTTGACGTGCACCACGGCAACGGTACCGAAGACATCCTCAGCGGCGACGAGCGCGCGCTGATGGTCAGCATCTTCCAGCACCCGTTCTTCCCGTACAGCGGCGACCAGAACCCGGCGCCCAACATGCTCAACGTGCCGGTGCCCGCCTACACCAAGGGCATGGACGTGCGCGACATCGTCGAGATGATGTGGATCCCGCGCCTGGAGGCGTTCAGGCCCGAGATGATCTTCATCAGCGCAGGCTTTGACGCCCACCGCGAGGACGACATGGGCCAGCTCGGCTTGACCGAGCAGGACTACACCTGGATCACGATGCGCATCAAGGACATTGCGCGGCGCTTCTCCAGCAACCGCATCGTCTCCTGCCTGGAAGGGGGCTACATGCTGGGGCCGCTGGCGCGCAGCGTCGAAGCCCATGTGCGCGTGCTGGCCGACCTATAACCTTCGCCGCCCGATCGAGAGAGGCAATGCCATGACCTATCCCACCACCACGGCACAGTCGCTGCTGCAGGTCGCACGCGACGCGCGCGGCGTGGTCACGCTCACGCTGAATGACCCCAAGCGCTTCAACGCTCTGGGCAGCGAGATGCTGGCCGCGCTGCAGCAGGCGCTCGACGCCATCGCGCAGGACGAGGGTGCGCGCGTCGTCGTGCTGGCCGCCGAAGGCAAGGCGTTTTGCGCCGGCCACAACCTCAAGGACATGGCGCAGCACCCTGAGCTGTCGTGGTACCAGCAGCTGTTCGCGCAGTGCTCGCGCGTCATGCTCTCCATTCACAAGCTGAGCGTGCCGGTCATCGCCCGCGTGCAAGGCATGGCTACGGCGGCCGGCTGCCAGCTGGTGGCGCAGTGTGACCTGGCCGTGGTCAGCGAAGGCGCCAGCTTTGCCACCAGCGGCATTCACTACGGGTTGTTCTGCTCCACGCCCAGCGTGCCACTGGTGCGCAACGTGCCGGCCAAGCGGGCGATGGAGATGCTGCTGACCGGAGACTTCATCGACGCGCGCACCGCGCTGGAGCAGGGGCTGGTCAACCGCGTCGTGCCGCAGGACGCGCTCGATGCCGAGGTGGAAAAACTGGTGCGCTCCATTCTGGAAAAGCCGCGCACCGCGGTGGCCATGGGCAAGGCGCTGGTCTACCAGCAGCGCGAGTTGGGGATTGATGCCGCCTACCAGCTCGCTGGCCAGACCATGGCCACCAATATGATGGACGAAGCCGCGCAGGAGGGCGCGCGCGCCTTTGCCGAAAAGCGCCCGCCCGCATGGAAGCCGCAAGCGCACTGATGCTTGTCATTCAAGCGACTCCAGAGCATTTCTGCGTATTGCATAATCCATAAAAGCACGATCGTTCTATTCCTGCTTCTCTGGATCCTGGAGCGATTCTGATCGGGGCGCTTGTGTTGCACCCTACAATCATTCAGTTAACGTAAACGTCAAATCAAGCAAGGAGCCGCAGTCATGAAGGTCTTGGTCCCCGTCAAACGCGTGGTCGACTACAACGTCAAAGTGCGCGTCAAGA
>PGEI01000107.1 GCA_002894305.1 Comamonadaceae bacterium CD01 | reverse complement strand
CGACAAGCGAAGCCGACAAAGTAATCGGTTGATATGGAAATGGAATTACACATCGCCCCACAACGGCGCCGGCTGGGCGCGCAGCTGGCGCCGCAGCTGCTGGTGATCGGGCAGCACGCTGGCAACGACGGCCCAGAAGCGCGGGCTGTGATCCATGTGGCGCAGGTGCGCCAGCTCGTGCACCACGACGTAGTCGATGATGGCCTGCGGGTAGTGCAGCAGGCGGGTGTTCAGGCGGATGGTGCCGTCCGCGCTGGCGCTGCCCCAGCGGGTGCGCGCCTGGGTCAGCAGCAGGCGCTGGCAGTGCACGCCGAGTTGCGGCGCGTAGTGCGCGATGCGCTCGCCGTAGTGCGCCAGCGCCTGGCGCCGCCACCAGGCGTGGACTGCCGCGCGCAGCTGCGCGGGTTCGGCCTGCGGCGGCAGGCGCAGCAGCAACGTGGGGGCTGCCTCGTCATCGACCAGCCTGGCGGTGCCCGGATGCAGGCCGGCGTCCAGGCGCAATGTCAGCAGAGCGCCCAGATAGGGCAGCTGCGCGCCGTCTTGCCAGGCAATGCGGCCGACCTGTTGCTGCTGCGCGCGCTCGCGTTGCTCAGCCAGCTTGCGCACGATCCAGCCGGCTTTGTCGTTCAGCACCTGCGCCACCTGCGCCTGCGTGGCCCAGGCGGGTGCGCGCACCGCAAGCCCCTCGGGGCCGACGCTCAGGCCGATGCTGCGCCGGCGCGCGCGCTCGAACACATAGGCCACGCGCGTGTCGCCCAGCTGCAGCTCACGGTTGGCGCGTGGGTGCAGGAACGCGGCGACGGCGCCATTCATGGCTGCGGCGCGTCCGGCGCCGCGTGCGCGTAGGCGTCGGGATCCAGGCGGTGCATTTCGGCCTCGATCCACTGCTGCACCTCGCGCATCAGCTCATCGGGCTTGCGCCCGGTGGTGGCAATGGGCTGGCCGATCGACACGTCGACGATGCCGGCGCGCTTGATGAAGGCCTTGGGCGGCCACACGCGCGCCGAGGTCACCGCCACCGGGATCACCGGCACGCCCGCCTTGATGGCCAGCTGCGCGCCGCCGGCCATGTATTTGCCCTGCTGGCCGCGCGCCACGCGCGTGCCCTCCGGGAAGATGATGACCCAGTGCCCGCGCGCCAGCAGCTGCTGGCCCATTTGCAGCATCTTGACGAAGGCGCGCGCCGGGTGGCCGCGGTCGATGTGGACCATGTCCAGGCTGGCCAGCGACCAGCCGAAGAACGGAATGCTCAGCAGCTCCTTCTTGAACACATAGGCCAGTGGCCGATGCAGGAGCGCGGGCATGAGCAGCGTCTCATAGGCCGACTGGTGCTTGGCCAGCAGCACCGCTCCCTGCGCAGGGTCGCCCTGCAAATGCTCCAGGCCGGTGATGCGCGTGCGGATGCCGACGATCCAGCGCGCCGAATCGACCGACAGCTTGAGCCAGGCACGGGCGACGCGGTAGCGCAGCCGAACCGGGGCGCCAAAGACGCGCAACAGCAAAATGGCCAGGGTGTAGGGGATGACGGTGACGACCAGCACCACCAGGTGCAGCAGCGAGCGAATCAGGGCCATGGATGTGGTGGAGCGTGGAGCAGCGGCAAAGCGGCCGGGTGAGTCAGAAAAAGAAAGTCAGGGCGCCGTGACCGCGTCGACCAGCGCCTGCAGGCTGGCGTGGGCGCGCGTGCCGGCAGGCCAGGCGGGCGGCAGTGGCGCGCCGGGGTCGACCTCGGCGCTGGCGCCGGAGCACACCATGTGCAGCGCGGCGCCCAGGCCGGCGGCGGCCTGCAGCGGCGCGGGCGCGCTGGCGGCAACCAGCATTTGCGCGCCCTCCAGCCCATAGCGCTCGCGGATTTGCTGCATCAGCCCGGGCTGGGGCATGCGGCAGGCGCAGGCCTCGTCGTCGGCGTGCGGGCAGTAGAAGAAGGCGTCGATGCGCCCGCCGACGGCGGCCAGCTGGCGCTGCAGCTTGGCGTGAATGGCCGCCAGCGTCTGCGCGTCCAGCAGCCCGCGGCCCAGGCCCGGCTGGTTGGTGACGACGGCCACGCGCCAGCCCGCCTGGTTCAGCCGGGCAATGGCTTCGAGCGCGCCGGGCAGCGCCACCCAGTCTTCGGGCGTGGTGATGACGCCGTCGCCCAGCGCGTTGAGCGTGCCGTCGCGGTCGAGAATGGCCAGTTGCATGGCGCGCATTATCCGCGCGGCGCAGCCGGTGCCGGGGCCGCATCAACCTGCCAGCCGGTGACGAAGCGCCCCTGCCAGCGCCCGCGCGCCCAGGCCAGGCGCAGCGGCTGACCCACCTGCAGACCGGCGGCGGCCGGCGCGTCGACCAGCACCTGCTGCGGCGCGGCCAGCCCGTCGACCCGCAGCACCAGCAGCGTGCCGCCGGTCGAGCGCAGCGACGGCGGCTGGAAATGCGTGCCCAGCACCTGCGCCGCCACCGGCGGCTGCGGCTGCAGGCGGGCCTGGTTCAGATGGCGCTGCAGCTGCGCGCCGCAGGCGGCCAGGCACAGCAGCAGCCAGGCGGCAGCGGCGCAGCGCAGCACCGCGCGGCGTGCTCCGCTGCGCCACGCCAGGCGCGCCAGCAGCAGCACGGCGGCCAGCACCAGCAGCACGGCGGCCGTCGGCGCCAGCCACGCCCAGGGGTCTTGCGCGCCGGCAAACACGCGCAGCGGCCATGCGGGCGGCGCGCTGGCGCGGTCGTCCAGCCAGGTCAGCACCCAGCGCAGGCCGACGACGGCCGCCAGGGGCGCGAACAGCAACCAGGCGGTGCGCCGGCTGCGGGCCTCGCCTGCCGCGCCCAGGGCGCTGGCGCCGGCCATCAGGCGGCCAGGCGCGAGAGGTCGGCGACGCGGTTCATTGCATCGTGCAGGCTCTTGAGCAGGCCCAGGCGGTTCAGGCGCAGCGCCAGCTCCTCGGCATTGACCATGACGTCGTCGAAGAACGCATCGACCGGCGCGCGCAGCGCGGCCAGCGTCTGCAGGCTGGTGGTGTAGTCGCCGCTGGCGAACTGCAGGTCGGCGTCGGGCACGATGGTCTGCATCTGCGCGTACAGATCCTGCTCGGCCTGCTCGCGCAGCAGCTCGGTGTTGACGTGCGGATCGACGCCGTTGCCGGCTTTTTTCAGGATGTTGGTGATGCGCTTGTTGGCCGCGGCCAGCGCCGGCGCCTCGGGCAGCTGGGCAAAGGCGCGCACCGCCGCCAGCTGCTGCGCCACCAGCGACAGGCGCGCCGGGCGCAGCGCCAGCACCGCGTCGACCTCCTGCGCGGCAAAGCCCTGCTCACGCAGGCTGCCGGCCAGGCGTTCATAGATGAAGTCGGCCAACGCCGCCGTCGGATCGGCAATCTTGTCGCCAAAGGCCGGCACCGCGGCGGCCAACAGCGCGGGCAGCTCCAGCGGCAGGTCTTTCTCGACCAGCATGCGGATCACGCCCAGCGCGTGGCGGCGCAGCGCGAACGGGTCGCGCTCGCCGGTAGGCAGGTTGCCGATGCCGAACATGCCGACCAGGGTCTCCAGCTTGTCGGCCAGCGCCACCACCAGGCCCACGTTGTGGCGCGGCAGGCTGTCGCCGGCAAAGCGCGGCTTGTAGTGGTCCTCGATGGCCATCGCGACGTCGTCGGGCAGGCCGTCGTTGACCGCGTAGTACGCACCCATCACGCCCTGCAGTTCGGGAAATTCGCCGACCATGTCGGTCACCAGGTCGGTCTTGGCCAGCAGCGCGGCGTTGTCCACGCAGGTCATCAAATAGTCCTGCACCACCTCGGCGTCCTGCGTGCCGTCGATGCGGTGGCGCACGCTGAGCGCAGCAAACAGCTGGCCGGCAATGCCCTTGGCAATCGCGCGCACGCGCTCGACGCGCTCTCCCTGGGTGCCGAGCTGGTTGTGGTAGACCACCTTGGCCAGCTGCGGCACGCGCGAGACCAGCGTCTTCTTGCGATCCTGGTCGAAGAAGAACTTGGCGTCGGCCAGGCGCGGGCGCACGACGCGCTCGTTGCCCTCGATGACGGCGCGGGCGTCCGCCGGCGCGATGTTGCTGACGATCAGGAACTGGTGCGTGAGCTTGCCCTCGGCGCCCAGCAGCGGGAAGTACTTCTGGTTGGCCTTCATCGTCAGGATCAGGCATTCCTGCGGCACGGCGAGGAATTCCTGCTCGAACTGACAGGTGAGCACCTTGGGCCGCTCGACCAGCGCGGTGACTTCATCGAGCAGCGCCGCGTCGTCGATGGCACGCACGCCACCGCCCACCGCGTCGGCCGCGGCCTGCAGCTGGAGCGCAATCTCGGCGCGGCGCTCGTCGAAGCTTGCGATGACCGCGCCCTCGTCCTTGAGCTGCGCGGCGTAGCTGTCGGCATCCCGCAGCACGATGGGGTCTTGCACCGCCTCGAAGCGGTGGCCGTGCGTGCTGCGGCCGGCCGTCAGGCCCAGCGCGCCGACCGGCACGACGTGGGCGCCGTGCAGCGCCACCAGGCCGTGCGCCGGGCGCACGAAGTGCACGCTGGACCAGCCGTCTTCGAGCTGGTAGCGCATGACCTTGGGGATGGGCAGCTTGGCAATGGCCTCGTCCAGCGCCTTCTGCAGCCCGGCGGCCAGCGTGGCGCCGCGCGCGGTGCTCTCGTAGTACAGCAGCTCGGCCTTGCCATCGTGCACGCGCGCAAGGCTCTCCATCGCCGCGGCGCCGGCGCCCAGCGCGGCCAGCTTCTTGAGCAGCGCGGGCGTGGGCTGGCCGTCGGCGGTCAGGCCGACGCTGACCGGCATCAGCTTTTGCGACACCGCCTTGTCCGGCGCCTGCGCCAGCACGCCGGCCACATGCGTGGCCAGGCGGCGCGGCGACGCGTAGGCGATCAAAGGCGCATCGGCCGCGGCCAGGCCCTGGGCGGCAAGCTGCTCGCGCAGCACGCCGGCAAAGGCGTCACCGAGCTTTTGCAGCGCCTTGGGCGGCAGTTCTTCGACGAAGAGTTCAACGAGCAGGTTGGCGATGGTCATATCGGTCTCGATCGCAGGTGGCGCTGAAAATGCCAGCTGCCTGTGCATGGGATTTGCTCCTTCCCCCTCTGGGGGAAGGCAGGGATGGGGGCTGGCATGCCGGGGGCGCCTGGCGGGCCCCCGCCCCAGTCCTCCCCCAATGGGGGAGGGAGCCCCCGGGCGGGCGCCGTCATGGTCACGCCGCCTTCTTGCCTTGCTGCTGCGCGGCCTTGGCCAGTTCGGCCAGCACTTCCTCGGCATGGGCCTTGGGCGCCATCGGAAAGCCCAGGCGGGCGCGGCTGTCCAGGTAGCTCTTGGCGACGGCGCGCGCCAGGTTGCGGATGCGGCCGATGTAGGCGGCGCGTTCGGTCACGCTGATCGCGCCGCGCGCGTCCAGCAGGTTGAAGGTGTGCGCGGCCTTGAGTACCTGCTCATACGCCGGCAGCGCCAGCTGCTCGGCCACCAGGTGCTGGGCTTGGCTTTCGTGCGCGTCGAACGCCGTGAACAGAAAGGCCGCGTCGCTGTGCTCGAAGTTGTAGGTCGACTGCTCGACCTCGTTCTGGTGGTAGACATCGCCATAGGTCAGGCGCTGGCCGTCCGCGCCCTCGGTCCACACCAGGTCGTAGACGTTGTCCACGCCCTGCAAATACATGGCCAGGCGCTCCAGGCCGTAGGTGATCTCGCCGGTGGCGGGCTTGCAATCAATGCCGCCAACCTGCTGGAAGTAGGTGAACTGGGTGACTTCCATGCCGTTCAACCACACCTCCCAGCCCAGGCCCCAGGCGCCCAGCGTCGGGTTCTCCCAGTCGTCCTCGACGAAGCGGATGTCGTTTTGCTTCAGGTCGAACCCCAGCGCCGTGAGGCTGCCCAGGTACAGGTCCAGGATGTTGGCCGGCGCGGGCTTCAGAACCACCTGGTACTGGTAGTAGTGCTGCAGGCGGTTGGGGTTGTCGCCGTAGCGCCCGTCCTTGGGCCGGCGGCTGGGCTGCACATAGGCGGCGCGCCAGGGCTCGGGGCCGATGGCGCGCAGAAACGTCGCCGTGTGGCTGGTGCCCGCGCCCACTTCCATGTCGTAGGGCTGCAGCAGCGCACAGCCCTGGCCGGCCCAGTAGGTCTGCAGTTGGAGAATGATTTGTTGGAAGGTCAGCATGGCGACAAGTGCAAAAGAGGAGCGCAACCAGCCGGGCGCAAACCGGGCATTTTAGGACGGCACGCAAAACGGGGGCCTCGGCCCCCGTTGGTGTGCATCAGGAGCGTCAGGCGCCCTGCCAGCGGCGCAGGACGAGCGACGCATTCGTGCCGCCAAAGCCGAAGCTGTTGGACAGCACCTGGGTCAGCTCGGCGTCGCGCGTGGTGGTGACCAGCGGCATGTCGCCGAGCAGCGGGTCGGGCGTCTGGACGTTGACCGAGCCGGCGATGAAGCCCTTGTTCAGCATGATCAGGCAGTAGATCGCCTCCTGCACGCCGGTGGCGCCCAGCGAGTGGCCGGTCAGCGACTTGGTGCTGGAGAACGGCGGCACGGCGCTGCCGAACACTTCGCGCATCGCGCGCACTTCCTGCATGTCGCCCACGGGCGTCGAGGTGCCGTGGGTGTTGACGTAGTCGATCGTGCCTTGCAGCCCGTCGATGGCCTGGCGCATGCAGGCGATCGCGCCGTCGCCCGAGGGCGCGACCATGTCCTCGCCGTCGCTGGTGGCGCCAAAGCCCACGACCTCGGCCAGGATGGTGGCGCCGCGTGCCTGGGCGTGCTCCAGGCTCTCCAGCACCACCGCGCCGCCGCCGCCGGCGATCACGAAGCCGTCGCGGTCGGCGTCGTAGGCGCGCGACGCCTGCTCGGGCGTCGCGTTGTACTTGCTGGACATCGCGCCCATGCCGTCGAACAGCAGCGACATGCCCCAGCTCAATTCCTCGCTGCCGCCGGCGAACATCACGTCCTGCTGGCCCCAGGCGATCTGCTGCGCCGCCGCGCCTATGCAGTGCGCCGACGTCGAACACGCCGAGGTGATCGAGTAGTTGATGCCCTTGACCTTGAAGTTGGTCGCCAGGCAGGCCGAGACGGTGGAGCTCATGCAGCGCGTGACCTGGTAGGGCCCGACGCGGCGTATGCCCTTGGCGCGCAGCGTGTCGGCCGCCTCGATCTGGTTGGCCGGCGAGCCGCCGCCCGAGCCCATGATCAGGCCGGTGCGCGGATGGCTGACCTGTTCGGGCGCCAGGCCCGCCTGGGCAATGGCGTCCTCCAGCGCGATCTGCGCGTAGGCCGCGGCGTCGCCCATGAAGCGCAGCTGCTTGCGGTCGATGCGCGCCTCGATGTCCACGTTGGGCACGCCCGCGACCTGGCTGCGCAGGCCCATCTCGGTCATCTCGGGCACGGCGCGGATGCCGCTGGTGCCCGCACGCAGCGACTGCTCGACGCTGGCCAGGTCGTTACCGATGCACGAGACGATGCCCGCGCCGGTGATGACGACGCGCCGTGCCTGGCCCTTGCTTCCCAAACCACTCATGCTGTTTCCCCAGCCTTGCCGCCCTCGCGCAGGAACAGACCTACGCGCAGGTCGTTGGCAACATAGATTTCCTTGCCGTCGGCGAGCAGGCGCGCGTCGCCAATGGCCATGTTGAGTTTGCGCTTGATGACGCGCTTGATGTCGATCTCGTAGGTGACGAGCTTCACATCCGGCCCCACCTCGCCGGTGAACTTGACCTCGCCCGCGCCCAGGGCGCGCCCGCGCCCGGGCAGGCGCAGCCAGGTCAGGTAGAAGCCGATCAGCTGCCACATGGCGTCCAGCCCCAGGCAGCCGGGCATGACCGGGTCGCCCTGGAAGTGGCAGTCGAAGAACCACAGGTCGGGCCTGACGTCCAGCTCGGCCACGATGCGGCCCAATCCATTCGCTCCCCCGTCACTGTCGATGTGGGTGATGCGGTCGAACATCAGCATCGGCGGCAGCGGCAGGCGCCCGCTGTCGGGCGTGAACAGCCGTCCCTCGCCGGAGGCGATCAATTGTTCGTAGGAAAAGGATTCAGCCATGAGAGATCAGTCGTGTCGTTGCGGCAAAGTGCCGTGGAACTTTCAAGGGCGCGGCGGGCACGCAAAACGCGCATTATCCCGTGTGTGGCCGCACAGGCCCAGGCATGGGGGTGTCAAAAGGTCAAAAACGGCGCAGAAATAACCGTACCACATCAACTGCGCGGCACCTGTCCCGCTGCATTGCGGCCCCGCCCCCGCCACCAGCAGCCGCCCAGCACCGCCAGGCCCAGCGCCCACAGCGGCGCCAGCCCCCAGCGCCCGGCCCACCAGGCGTAGGGCGTGGCGCTGCCCGCGCGCCCCTGCACGCTGGCGTGCAGCACGCCGCGGGTGAACGCGGGCAGGCGCGCCGTGACGCGGCCGCGGTGGTCGATCACCGCGGTGGCGCCGGTATTGGTCGCGCGCACCATCGGGCGCTCCAGCTCCAGCGTGCGCATGCGGCCGATCGCCAGGTGCTGGTCGACCGCCAGCGTGTCGCCAAACCAGCCGATGTTGCTCATGTTCACCAGGACGGTCGGCGCCTGGCGCGCGTCGGCAAAGCGCGCGGCCAGCTCCTCGCCGAACAAGTCTTCGTAGCAGATGTTGGGCGCCAGGCGCTCGCCGCGCCAATCCATGGCCGGCTGCACCAGAGGGCCGCGGCGAAAGTCGCCCAGCGGGATCTGCATCAGCTCTGTGAACCAGCGAAACAGCGGCGGCACGAACTCGCCAAACGGCACCAGGTGGTGCTTGTCGTAGCGGTAGGGCGCGGCCAGGCCCGGCGCCAGGCCCAGCGCCGAGTTGGTGTAGCCCGCCGCCGCGTCGCCCAGCGGCATGCCCAGCAGCAGCGCCTGCGGCGCGGCCGCGTCCTGGTAGTACTGGGCCACGGTGTCCAGCCAGCCTTCGGGCAGCTGCCGGGGCAGCAGCGGCACCGCGGTCTCGGGCGCGACGACCAGGTCGGCACGCACGCTGCGCAGCAGCTCGCCATACCACTGCAGCGACTGCGCCACGCCGCTGCCCGGCTGGAATTTCTCGTCCTGCGCGACATTGCCCTGCAGCAGCGCCAGCGTGAGCGCCGGGCGGGCCGCAGCGTCGCCCGCTGCCAGCGCCTGCTGGCGCTGCCAGGCGGCAGCGCCCCAGGCCAGCGCCAGCGCCAGCAGCAGTGCCCAGGCGCGCGCGCTGCGCAAATCCCGCGCGCGCAACTGCACCGCCAGCATGGCCAGCAGCGCCGCCACCGCGCCAATGCCGTAGACGCCGCCATAGCGCGCCAGATGCACCAGCGGCCCCTGCACGTGGGCATAGCCACCCGCGCCCCAGGGAAAGCCGGTCCACCACTGGCCCCGCGCCAGCTCGGCCAGCAGCCACAGCGCGGCAAACAGCAGTGCCGCGCCCAGGCGCTGGCCCGGCCGCCAGCGCCACCACAGCGCGGCAGCCACGGCGTAGTAGCTGCCCAGTGCCAATGCCAGCGCCAGCACGGCGGCACCGGCCAGCGGCGCGGCCAGGCCGCCGTAGCGGTGCATGGAGATGAACAGCCACCAGAAGCTGCCGACCAGCCACACCGTGGCAAACAGCCAGCCCAGCGCAAAGGCGCGGCGCGTGCCGCCAGCGCGCCGCAGCAGCGCGGCCAGCCCGGCCAGCGACAGGATTTGCAGCCACCACAGCGACTGGCCGCTGCCGGGCTGCGCCAGCGCCACCGCCTGGCCCAGGCCGGCCAGGGCCGCCAGCAAGAGCGCCCGTGGGCGCGGCCCGGCGGGCGCGCCGTGGTGCTGCACCGTGGTCATGGAATCAGTTTTGTGCGTCGTCGCCGTCCGCCGGCGTCACCTTGAACCAGCGCACCGCGCCGCCCTGGGCGTGCAGTACGGTGAAGCGCAGCCCGCCCAGCGTGAAGCTCTCGCCCTTGCGCGGCAGGCGCCCCATCTCATGGGCGACGAGCCCGCCGATGGTCTCGAAGTGCTCGTCCGGGTCGCTGGCCTGCAGCGTGGCGCCAAAGGCCTCGGCCACGCGCTCGATCGGCGTGTCGCCGCTGACGCGCCAGCTGGCGTCGGCCAGCGCGAAGATGTCGCCCTCGTCCTCGGGCTCGTCGAACTCGTCCTCGATCTCGCCGACGATCTGCTCGATCACGTCCTCGAAGGTGATCAGCCCGGCGATGTGGCCGAACTCGTCGATCACGATGGCCAGGTGGTTGCGCGTCACGCGGAACTCGCGCAGCAACTCGTGCAGACCCTTGTTCTCGGGCACGAACAGCGCCGGGCGCACCAGCGTGCGCAGGCTCAGTTGCGGCGAGCGCTGCAGCTTGAGCAAGTCCTTGGCCAGCAGAATGCCGATGATGTTGTCGCGCCCGCCCTGGTAGACCGGAAAGCGCGAATGCGCGGTGCGGATCACCTGGGTGAGCAGGTCGCCCAGCGGCGCCTCGATGTCCAGCATGTCCATGTGGCGCGTGGCTACCAGCACGTCGCCCACGCTCATCACGGCCATGCGCAGCACGCGTTCGAGCATCACGCGCGCGTCGGCGTTGATGACCTCGTTGTCCTCGGCCTCGGCCAGCGTGGCGATCAGCTCATCGGTCGAGTCCGGGCCGGGGTTGATGAATTCCAGCAGTCGCTGCAGGAGGGAGCGCTTGTCGTCCTTGTCGGCGGCGCGCGCAGGGTTGGGGTCGGACACGGGGGCGATTTCGCAGTCGTTGAACAGGGATGCCAAGGATAGCGGATGGACTGCGGCGCTTTGCAGCGGGCCTGCTTCAGGGGCCAATGGATGCACTGGCACCAATAAAAATCGCGGCGAGGGCGCCGCGATGGTCGCTTTACTGCCCGGACTGCTGGCGCGCCTGGGCCACGCCCTGGCGAATTTCCTGCACCTGCTCCAGAAAGCGCCAGAAGTGGCGCGCCTGCTTCTTGAGCTGGTAGTGCGCCTCGCCCAGCTGGTCGGCCACCAGCGCGCCGAAGCGGCTGTCGACCCCGGCCACGGGCAGCTTCAGGTGGGCCTGCGACTCGCTGCCGTCGTGCTGCACGCTGGCGCCGGCGTTGCGTGCAATGCGCAGCATGGCCACGTTCTCGGTCAGCGCGTGGATGAACATCATCCCCACGCCGCGGTTGCGCGCCAGCAGCACCGAGCGGTCGAACAGCCGTGCGCCATGGCCCTTGCCGCGCGCGCGCTCGTGCACCGACACGCCGAACTCGGCGCAGCCCTCGGTGCCCGGCTCCTCGATGAAGGCCACGTGTGCGATGGCGACCAGTTGCAGCGCGTCGTCGAACACGCCCAGCACCTCGTCGCGCTCGAAGTCCAGCATGCGCACATAGCGATTCACCTGCTCGTCGGTGGCCAGGTAGCCAAAGCGCAGGTAGCGGTCGCGCTCGGACAGCTGCAGCAGGTGCTGCTTGATGCGCTCGCGGTGCGACTCGCCCAGGGTGCGGATCGGAGTGAACATGGAGCGCATGGCCAATCCCTTGTGGGGCCGGCGCGATGCGGCCGGATGCGCGCCCTTGGGCGCGGTCTTGACGCTTGGCACCGAAGCGCCGAGCCAGTTGGTCGTAATAGGCATGATGGGGTGATTCTAGGGTTAACCCTAGATTCACGCACGCATTTTGTTGCGATGCACAATTTCTACAGGGGTTTTGTGTAGCACGACAAGCGAAGCCGACAAAGTAATCGGTTGATATGGAAATG
>PGEI01000106.1 GCA_002894305.1 Comamonadaceae bacterium CD01 | reverse complement strand
TGTCTGCGCTTCACCTTCGCGTACTCGATCGATATAGAAATGGAATGAGCCAAGTATTCAATTGCGCCAGGCCAGGCCAACGCCCACGCTGTAGTTGCCGGACTTGAGCGTCAGCGGGCTGCGCCGCGCCGGCCCCTGCAGCTGCGAATAGCCCAGGCCGCCAAACGCGATCCAGTGGTTGGACAGCGCGGTCTTGAGCTCCAACCCCAGGTGCGTGCTGTACAGCCCAGCGCTTGGGCGATAGGCCGGCAGCGGCGTGGTCACGCCCGAACGCTCGGCGGGCACGCCAAAGTAGCTGCGCATATAGGTGCCGTCGGCCAGCGTGAAGCCAGCGGCCAGCGTCAGCTCGCTGCGCGCGGCGGGGCGAAAGATGACGTTGACGGTATTGAGCCAGGTCGCGCCGCCTTCGCGGCCCAGCAAGTCCTGGTTGACCGAGCTGCGCAGGTACACGTCGGGCGTGAAGTCATAACCCAGCGCCAGCCGCCCGCGCAGCGTGCGGCGCACATCGGGCAGGCCTTGCAGCATCGCGTCGTCGCCGCTCTTGCGCCCGCCGCCCAGGCGCAGGCCGGCGCTCAGGCGCCAGCGCCCGCGCTCGATCAAGCGTGCTGTGACGCCAGACGATGAACGCAGATCCTGGTCGAAGTCCAGCAGCGACCCGCCGCCGCCCGTGCTGATCGTGAACCGCCCCAGTTCCAGCCCGATGACCGGGCGCGCGCCGGTACTGCGCCGGTTGCTGCCCATGTAGCTGGCACCGTGATCGATCCTCAGCCCCAGCGCCCAGGTGTAGCTCTCGCGGCTGGGATCGGCCGGCGCGCGCAGCTGGGCGGCGGCTGGCACGGTCAGCGCCAGCGTGGCGGCAGAGGCAAGAAGGCAGGGCAGACAACGCATGCGGCCATTATGTGCCCGCGATGGCCTTCATACGCCGGCACCGCACACCATGGCGCGGCCCCGGCGGCCAGTGGTCAGGCATGCCACTGAATCCAGCCGGACGCGGCCGTCCCCCAGACGATCAGGCCGAACGCAATGCGGTACCAGGCAAACGGCGTGAAGCTGTGCGCGCTGATGTAGCGCAGCAGCCAGCGCACGCATAGCCAGGCGCTGATGAAGGAGAAAACCAGGCCGACCGCGAACAGCGGCACGTCGTCCATCGACAGCAGCGCGCGCTCCTTGTACAGGCTGTAGACGCCGGCGCCGATCAGCGTCGGGATCGCCAGAAAGAACGAGTAGTCGGTCGCCGCCTTGCGCGACAGGCCCAGCAGCATGCCGCCGATGATGGTCGCGCCGCTGCGGCTGGTGCCCGGCACCATGGCCAGGCACTGCACCAGGCCGACCTTGAGCGCGTCCCACGGCCCCATGTCGTCGACGCTGGCTACGCGCACGCTGGTCTGCTGACGCCGCTCGGCCCACAGAATGACCAGGCCGCCGATGATGAAGGTGCTGGCGACAATGTATGGCGTGAACAGATGTTCCTGGATCGCCTTGCCCATCAACAGGCCCAGTACGACGGCCGGGAAGAACCCGATCAGCACGTTGAGCGTGAAGCGCTGCGCCTGGCGCTGGGTGGGCAGTTGCACCAGCGTGTCGCGGATGCGCTGCCAGTACACCAGGATGACCGCAAAAATGGCGCCGGTCTGGATCGCGATGTCGAACACCTTGGCCTTGTCGTCGTCAAAGCCCAGCAGCGCGCCGGCCAGAATCAGATGGCCGGTCGACGAGATGGGCAGAAACTCGGTCAATCCCTCGACCACGCCCATGATGGCGGCCTTGAGCAGCAAAACGGTATCCACGCGCACTTCCTTGTTTTACGGAAAAAACAGAAGATTATCGGTGCTGCCGGCGGCTCATCCTGGCGTGCCAAGTGGCACAGCCCATTGGATTGCTCGGGCGTACCCCGGCCGGCGGTCTGCCGCCCCGTGCTGCACACGCGACGCCAGTCACAAATCAACAACTGCCGGACCCGCGGAGCCCAAGGCTGCCCGAGAATGGGCGCTTTCATCGACTTTCCATCCAGGCCACGGACTCTTGCACGCATGACCCTCCGCTCCTCCACTGCCCTGCCCTCTGGCATGGCCACACGCTCACTGGTCTGGATGTTGGTGGCGCTGATCTCGGGCTTCTCGCTCAGCCAGGCGTTTCGCACCGTAGCGGCCATTCTGGCCGCGCCGCTGCAGACGGACTGGGCACTGTCGCCCCAGCAACTGGGCGTTTTTGCCGCGGCGTTTCACTTTGCCTTCGGCGCCATGCAGCTTTTCATGGGCATAGGCATCGACCTGTACGGCGTGCGCCGCACCATTTTGGTGGCGTTCCCACTGGCGATTGTCGGCAGCGTGCTGTCGGCGCTGGCGCCGGGCTACGGCACGCTGGTATTTGCGCAGGTGTTGATCGGTGTGGGTTGCGCGCCGGCGTTTCTGGTGTGCACCGTCTTCATTGCGCGCCACTTCGCGCCGCAGCGCTTTGCCGCCATGTCGGGCCTGGCGCTGGGTTTGGGCACGGTGGGCATGCTGCTGACGGGCACGCCGCTGGCCTGGCTGGTGCAGCAGTGGTCGTGGCGCGCCGGCTTCGTCGCACTGGCAGTGCTGGCGGCGCTGGCCTGGTTGTGGATGGCGCGCTGTGTGCACGAGCCCGCCGCGCACCACGGCGCGCCGCCCGCCGCCGAGCGCGAATCGGTGCACCAGGCGGTGCTGCGCTTTGCCGGTCTGTTCGCCCTGCCCCACACCTGGGGCATCGTCGCGCTGGGCGGCGTCACCTACGCTGCGCTGATCTCGCTGCGCGGCCTGTGGATGGGGCCGCTGCTGATCGAGCGCCACGGCTATTCACTGGTGGCCAGCGGCAACGCGGCGCTGGCGCTGTCGGTCATTGCGCTGTTCGGCCCCATCGTGTTCGGCCGCATCGACCCGGGCGCGGCCACGCGCCGGCGCTGGCTCGTCGCCTGCACGCTGCTGACCGCGGGCCTGTTTGCGCTGCTGGCGCTGGGTATCGACGGCGCGCTGGACGTGGCGCTGATGCTGGCCATCGGGCTGCTGTCGGGCTTCATCGTGCTGCAGTACGCCGACGTGCGCGCCGCCTACCCGGCGCACCTGACCGGGCGCGCGATGGCTGCGTTCACGATGGCGATGTTCCTCGGCGTGGCGGCCATGCAGTGGGCTACCGGCGCAATTGCGTCGATGGCCGAGGCGCATGGCGCCGACCCCTACGCCTGGGTCATGGCGGGCATTGCCGCAATGCTGGCACTGTCTGCGGCCGCCTTTGCATGGCTGCCACAGCCGCCCGTGCAGGTGGCGGCGCAGGCCTGACGCCTCTTGGAAGAATCCGCCAGGCCTGCGGCCCGGCGGAGTACCCCATCAGATGTGCAGCGCCTGGCCCAGCGCCTTGAGCGCCGCCTCCTGCACCGCCTCGCCCAGCGTCGGGTGGGCGTGGATGGTGTGGGCCACGTCCTCCAGGCAGGCGCCCATCTCGATGGACTGGCCGAAAGCGGCGGACAGCTCCGACACGCCGCGCCCCACGGCCTGCCAGCCCAGGATGAGGTGGTCGCTCTTGCGCGCCACCACGCGCACGAAGCCGCTGCTCGACTGCAGCGTCATCGCGCGGCCGTTGGCGGCAAACGGGAAGGCCGCTTCGATGCAGTCCACACCGGCGGCGCGCGCCTGCGCCGGCGTCTGGCCGGCGACGACGACCTCGGGGTCGGTAAAGCACACTGCGGGAATGGCCGCGGGCTCGAAGCGCCGGTTCTGGCCCGCGATCTGCTCGGCCACGCATTCGCCCTGCGCCATCGCGCGGTGCGCCAGCATGGGCTCGCCGGTCAGGTCGCCAATCGCCCAGACGCCGCGCATCGAGGTCTTGCAGTGCACGTCGACCGCGACGTGGCGCCCGGCCATGTCCAGCTGCAGCCCTTCCAGGCCAAAGCCCGTGGTGCGCGGGCGCCGGCCCACGGCCACCAGCACACGGTCGGCCGGCAGCGCGAACTCGTCGGCCCGCGCTGTGCGCACGTGCACACCCGACTTGGCGTCCCAGCCCGCAACGCTGCACGCCAGGTGCAGCACCACGCCGCTTTTCTTCAGCGCGTCGAGCACCGGCTGGGTCAGTTCCTCGTCGTAGCTGGGCAGCACGCGCTGGGCGGCCTCGACCACGGTCACCTCGGCGCCCAGCTTGCGATAGGCCATGCCCAGCTCCAGGCCGATGTAGCCGGCGCCGACGACGACCAGGCGCTTCGGTATCACGTCGGGCGAGAGCGCGTCGGTCGACGACCAGATCGCGCCGCCGAACGGCATGCTGGGCAGCTCGACGGGCTCAGAGCCGGTGGCCAGCAGCAGGTGCTCGCACTGCACGCGCTGGCTGGCGCCGCCCGGCAGCGCCACGGTGACGGTCTTGCCGTCCTCGACATGCGCCCAGCCCTTGAGCACCTTGACGCCGGCCTTGCGCAAGAGCGCGCCGACGCCGCCGGTCAGGCGCGTGACGATGCCGTCCTTCCAGTGCACGGTTTTGGCAATGTCGATCTGCGGATCGGCCACACGAATGCCCAGCTCCGATCCCTTGGCCTGCGCGCGCGCCTGGTCAAAGGCCTCGGCGGCGTGGATCAGCGCCTTGGACGGAATGCAGCCGATGTTCAGGCAGGTGCCACCCAGGCTGTCGCCCTCGACCAGCACCGTGGGAATGCCCAGCTGGCCGGCGCGGATTGCCGCCACATAGCCGCCGGGGCCGCCGCCGATCACCAGCAGCTTGGTCGTGATGTCTTTCGTCATATCGGTTTCACTCCACGAACAGCAGGGCCGGGGTTTCGAGCAGCGCACGCACCGCCTGGATGAAGCGCGCGGCATCCATGCCGTCGACGACGCGGTGGTCGAACGACGAGGACAGGTTCATCAGCTGGCGCGCCACCACCTGGCCGCCCTGCAGCATCGGGCGCTCGACCATGCGGTTGACGCCGACGATGGCCACTTCGGGGTGGTTGATCACCGGTGTGCTGACGATGCCGCCGAGCGCCCCCAGGCTGGTCAGCGTGATGGTCGAGCCGCTCAGCGCGTCGCGCGCGGCCTTGCCGCTGCGCGCCGCCTCGGCCACCTGGGCCACGCCTGCGGCAAACGCCCACAGATCCAGGCTTTCGGCGTGGTGCAGCACCGGCACCATCAGGCCGCCATCGGTCTGCGTGGCCACGCCCAGGTGCACCGCCTCGTAGCGCGTCACCACGCCAGCGTCGTCGTCGTAGCGGGCGTTGATCTGCGGGAAGTCGCGCAGTGCAACCACCATGGCACGCCCCAGGAAGGGCAGCAGCGTGAGCTTGCCCCGCGCCCCGCCGTGGATCTGGTTGAGCCGCTGGCGCAGTGCTTCCAGCTCGGTCACGTCCACCTCTTCGACATAGCTGAAGTGCGGAATGCGGCGCTTGGCCTCCTGCATCTTCTGCGCAATCTTGCGCCGCAGGCCAATGACGGGGATCTGCTCCTCGCCGTTGCGCTGCCGGTAGGACGAGCCGCCCTGCACCACCGCCTGGCCACCGCCTGCCACCCAGGCCTGCAGGTCGTGCGCCGTGATGCGCCCGGCCGGGCCGCTGCCTGCCACCAGGCGCAGATCCACGCCCAGGTCGAGCGCGCGCCGGCGCACCGCGGGCGATGCCAGCGGGCGCTCGCCCTCCTTGCGCGCCGTCGCGCGAGCTACGGCCGCGGCGGGTGCCGCTGCCGAGCGCGCTGGCGTGTGCGCTGGGGCGGGTGCGGGCGCAGGTACGTGCACAGGGGCCGGTGCGGGAGCAGGAGCGGCCGGCGGTGCCGCAGCAGGCGCCGCTGCCAGCGCAGGCGCCGCATGCGTGGCCGCGCCTTCCTTCAGATTGCCCTCGCCCTCGACCTCCAGGCGCACCAGTTCGGAGCCCACGGCGAGAACGTCGCCCGGGGCGCCGCCCAGCGCCAGCACCTTGCCGTGCGTGGGCGACGGCACCTCGACGGACGCCTTGTCGGTCATCACGTCCGCCAGGTGCTGATCCTCGGTGACCGCATCGCCCACCTGGACGTGCCAGCCCACCAGCTCTACTTCTGCAATGCCCTCGCCAATGTCGGGCACGCGAATGATGTAAATACCCATGTCATGCCTCCACTGCGCGTTTCAGGGCTTCGGCAACGCGCGAAGGCCCGGGGAAGTAAGCCCATTCCTGGGCGTGCGGATAGGGGGTGTCCCAGCCCGTCACGCGTTCGATGGGGGCCTCCAGCTGCCAGAAGCAATGCTCTTGCACCAGCGCGGCCAATTCGGCGCCAAAGCCGCTGGTGCGCGTGGCCTCGTGGACGACGACGCAGCGCCCGGTCTTTTTGACCGAATTGACGATGGTCTCCAGATCCAGCGGCC
The DNA here is from genome assembly GCA_002894305.1 of Comamonadaceae bacterium CD01. Classification (GTDB taxonomy): domain Bacteria; phylum Pseudomonadota; class Gammaproteobacteria; order Burkholderiales; family Burkholderiaceae_C; genus Comamonas_C; species Comamonas_C faecalis. The sequence continues at coordinate 5,579 of PGEI01000106.1, read as the reverse complement.
AGATCGAGCGCAGGTCGATGATCTCGGCGTCGATGCCGCTCTCGCGCGCGGCCGCCTCGCTCACCCAGACCATGGTGCCGTAGGTGAGCACCGTCACCGCCTTGCCCGGGCGCACGACTGCGGCGCTGGTCAGCGGGACGGTGTAGTAACCCTCGGGCACCTTGCCCATGGCATGCTTTGACCAGGGCACGACCGGCTTGTCGTGGTGGCCGTCGAACGGCCCGTTGTACAGGCGCTTGGGCTCCAGAAAGATCACCGGGTCGTCGCATTCGATCGACGCGATCAACAGGCCCTTGGCGTCATACGGGTTGCTGGGCATCACGGTGCGCAGGCCGCAGACATGGGTGAAGAAGGCCTCGGGGCTCTGGCTGTGCGTCTGCCCGCCGTAGATGCCGCCGCCGCAGGGCATGCGGATGGTCAGCGGCGCGGTGAAGTCGCCCGCCGAGCGGTGGCGCAGCCGCGCCAGCTCGGAGACGATCTGGTCAGTGGCCGGGTAGACGTAGTCGGCGAACTGGATCTCGACCACCGGCCGCAGCCCGTAGGCCGCCATGCCGATGCCGGTGCCGACGATGCCCGACTCGCTGATCGGCGCATCGAAGCAGCGCGTCTTGCCGTACTTGGCCTGCAGCCCCTCGGTGACGCGGAACACGCCACCGAAATAGCCCACGTCCTCACCGTAGACGACGACGTTGTCGTCGCGCTCCATCATCACGTCCATGGCCGAGCGCAGCGCGGCAATCATGGTCATCGGCACGGCTGCCGACTCTTGCCTGGTTTTCTCTGCCATGGCTCACACCCCCAATTGCTGGCGCTGCCGGCGCAGGTGCTCCGGCATGTCTTTGTAGACGTCGTCGAACATGGTCGCGGCGCTGGGCACGCGGCCATCGAGCAGCGAGCCGTGGCGCTCGGCCTCCTTCTGCGCGGCAATCACCTCGGCCTCCAACTCCTTCTGGGCGGCCTCGTGCTGCGCTTCGCTCCACTCGCCGGTCACGATCAGGTGCTTCTTCAGCCGCTCGATCGGATCGCCCAGCGGAAAGCGCTTCCAGTCGTCGGCCGGGCGGTATTTGCTCGGGTCGTCGGAGGTGGAGTGCGGGCCGGCGCGGTAGGTTTCCCACTCGATCAGCGTCGGGCCGTGGTTGCCGCGCGCGCGCTCGGCCGCCCATTGCGAGGCAGCGTAGACGGCCAGAAAATCATTGCCGTCCACGCGCAGCGAGGCAATGCCCACGCCCACGCCGCGCTGGGCAAACGTCGTCCCCTCGCCGCCGGCGATCGACTGGAAGGTGGAGATGGCCCACTGGTTGTTGACCACGTTGATGATGACCGGAGCGCGGTAGACGTGGGCAAAAGTGAGCGAGGTGTGGAAGTCGCTCTCGGCCGTAGAGCCGTCGCCGATCCAGGCCGACGCGATCTTCGTGTCGCCCTTGATGGCCGACGCCATGGCCCAGCCCACCGCCTGGGGCACCTGGGTGGCCAGGTTGCCCGAGATGCTGAAAAAGCCGGCGCGCTTGTACGAATACATGACCGGCAGCTGGCGCCCCTTGATCGGATCGCGCGTGTTGCTCATCAGCTGGCAGATCATCTCCACCAGCGAGACGTCGTCGCGCGCCAGCAGCAGGCCCTGCTGGCGGTAGGTGGGAAAGCACATGTCGCCGTCCTGCAGCGCCATGGAGTGGGCGACGGCCACGGCCTCCTCGCCCAGGCACTGCATGTAGAACGACAGCTTCTTCTGGCGCTGCGCCAGCAGCATGCGGGAGTCGAAGACGCGCGTCTTCATCATCGCGCGCAGGCCGCGGCGCAGGCGTTCGGGGTGCATGGCCGGGGCCCAGGGGCCAAGCGCCTGGCCGTCGTCATCGAGCACGCGCACCAGGCTGGTCGCCAGGTCTGCGGTGTCGGCCGCGGGGGTGTCGGGTGGGGGGCGGCGTATGCTGCCGGCCGGCGATACGCTGAGGTAGGAGAAGTCTGTCTTGTGGCCCGGACGCCCAGTCGGCTCGGGCACATGCAGCTTCAACGCTGTGTGCGATGTCATCCACGGTCTCCATGCGCGCGATTGTGTCGCGCGCCTTGTTGTATGACAGGGCAGCTGCCGCACGGGGTGGGTGCGGCGTGCTGCCCCTCTTGCGCTGGTGGCGCAGCGGCGGATTGTAGGGCCAGATTGCCTTGCGGCCCGCGATACCCGCACGCGGCGCATCACCCGACGGCCATTGTGGTGCGCAGCGCCGGCGCAGTCCACAACATCTGCACGCGCAGAGGCAATGGCTGCCCGGCGGCCCCGTCATGCAGGACATCCCTGATGCGCCTGCCCACGAAGCGCAACGCGGATGGCGCTACCATCTTGCGTGGCCTTGCGGCCTTCATTTTTTTCACCCTTCACGCAGCCCACGACGATGACTACGACCACCTTCGCCCCCATGCCCGATGCCAACGGTTTCTTCGGCCCCTATGGCGGGCAGCTGGTGCCGCCGCACCTCAAGCAGGCAATGGACGACATTGCCGCCGCCTACGCCGAGGTCACCAAGCGGCAGGACTTCCAGGACGAGCTGGCCCAGCTGTTTGCCGACTACGTGGGCCGGCCCAGCCCGATCTTTCACGCCCGGCGCCTGTCCGATCAGTTGGGTGGCGCGCAGATTCACCTCAAACGCGAAGACCTGAACCACACTGGCGCGCACAAGATCAACCACTGCCTGGGCGAGGCGCTGCTGGCCAAGTTCATGGGCAAGAAAAAGGTGATCGCCGAGACCGGCGCCGGCCAGCACGGCGTGGCGCTGGCCACGGCCTGCGCGCTGGTGGGCATTCCCTGCGAGATCCACATGGGCCAGGTGGACATCGAAAAAGAACACCCCAACGTCACCAAGATCCGCATTCTGGGCGCCACGCTGGTGCCGGTCACACGCGGCGCGGCAACGCTCAAGGAGGCGGTGGACAACGCCTTCGAGGAATACCTGACCAACCCCACCGACTACCTCTACGCCATCGGCTCGGTCGTCGGCCCCCACCCCTTCCCGATGATGGTGCGCGACTTCCAGAGCATCGTCGGGCGCGAGGCACGCGAGCAGTTCCAGGCCAAACACGGCAAGCTGCCCGACTATGCGGCTGCCTGCGTCGGCGGCGGCTCCAACGCCATCGGCCTGTTCACCGCGTTCCTGCAGGACGCGGGCGTCAAGCTCGTCGGCGTCGAGCCCTCGGGCGAAGGCGTGGACAAGCCAGGCCGCCACGCGGCAACGCTGAGCGTGGGCAAGCCCGGCGAGATCCACGGCATGAAGTGCTATGTGCTCGAAGACGCGCCGGGCGTGCCCGCTGCGGTGCACTCGATCGCCTCGGGCCTGGACTACCCCGGCGTCGGCCCGCAGCACAGCTATTTGAAGGACATCGGCCGCGTGCAGTACGAGGGCGTGACCGACCAGGAATGCCTCGACGCCTTCATGCGCCTGTCGCGCGTCGAGGGCATCATCCCCGCGCTGGAGAGCGCCCACGCCGTCGCCTGGGCCATGCGCGTGGCGCCCACGCTGCCCAAGGATTGCAACATCCTGGTCAACCTGTCCGGGCGCGGCGACAAGGACGCCGACTACGTCGCCAAGCTGCTGGGCATCTGAGCGACCCAATCCAACCGAAACAAAGGAAACACCCCATGGCACTGCCCCCAACGCGCCGCCGCAGCCGGCGCCAGCGCAAGAAGATGCGCATCGACGAATTCCAGGAGCTGGGCTTCGAGTACCAGCTGGAGCTCAAGGCCCCGCTGGAGCCGCAAGCCCAGGAGGCGCTGATGGATCGCTTCGTGCGCGACCTGCTGGCTCCGCGCAACCTGGCGGCAGCCGGCTGGGTCAGCGAGGGCTTCGTCACCGCCTTTGACTGCGGCTCGGCCAGCGACGACGACCGCCAGGCCACGCAGGCCTGGTTTGCCGCCCAGCCCGAGGTGGCCGAGGCCACGGTAAGCGCGCTCAAGGACGCCTGGTACGTGGAAGACTGAGGGGCCCCCCGCCGCCCCACCGCGCGCCATGACCCAGCCCCTGCCCTGGCTGCAACTGCAAGACCCGTTTCCCCCGGCGTCGCAAAGCTGGGGCGCTGGCTCCGACGCGCCCGGGCTGTTGGCCGCCGGCAGCGACCTGAGCGTGCCGCGGCTGCTTGCGGCCTACGCGGGCGGCATCTTTCCGTGGTTCAGCCACGGCCAGCCCATTCTGTGGTGGAGCCCCGACCCGCGCATGGTGCTGCCCGTGGCCGAGTTCCGCCTGCACCGCTCGCTGCGCCGCACGCTGCAGCGCTTTCGCGCCACGCCGGGCTGCCAGATCCGCGTCGACAGCGCTTTTGCCCAGGTGATTGCCGCCTGCTCAGGCACGCCGCGCGCGGGCCAGTCGGGCACCTGGATCGTTCCTGCCATGGTCGACGCCTACATTGCGCTGCACCGCGCGGGCCACGCCCACAGCGTGGAAACCTGGGTGGACGGGCAACTCGTCGGCGGGCTGTACTGCGTGGCGATCGGCAAGGCGGTGTTTGGCGAGTCGATGTTCGCCCACGCCAGCGACGCGTCCAAGATCGCGCTGGCGGCGCTGGTCGCGCTGTGCCGCGCGCAGGGCGTGCAGCTGATCGACTGCCAGCAGAACACCGCCCACCTGGCGTCGCTGGGCGCACGCGAGATCACGCGGGCGGCGTTTCTGCAGCACGTTGCCCACGCCAGTACCCTTGGCGCCTGCGACTGGCAATTCAGCCCCCTATACTGGAACGCGTTGTTGCCCTCCATGACCTCGGTGTGACCCAGCTCAACGAACTTCCGCTCCAAAGCCTGCAGTTCTATGCCACGGCGCCCTACCCCTGCAGCTATCTGTCCGGGCGCATGGCGCGCTCACAAGTGGCCACGCCCAGCCACCTGATCCAGAACACGGTGTATTCCGAGCTGGTCGCGCGCGGCTTTCGCCGCAGCGGCATGTTCACCTACCGCCCGTTTTGCGACGACTGCCAGGCCTGCACCCCGCTGCGCGTGCTGGTCGACGCCTTCACGCCCGACCGCAGCCAGCGGCGCGCGCAGCGCCGCCACGCCGGCCTGCAGGCGCGCGTGCTGCGCCTGGGCTTCGTGCCCGAGCACTACCAGCTGTACCTGCGCTACCAGATGGCGCGCCACGCCGGCGGCGGCATGGACCAGGACAGCATCGACCAGTACACCCAGTTTCTGCTGCAAAGCCGGGTCAACTCGCGCCTGGTGGAGTTCCGCGATCCCGCCAGCGACGGCCATGCCGGCGCGCTCAGGATGGTGTCCATCGTCGACGTGCTCGAAGACGGGCTGTCGGCCGTCTACACCTTCTACGACCCCGACGACGCGGGCAGCTACGGCACCTACGGCGTGCTGTGGCAGATCCAGCAGGCACGCGCGCTGGGCCTGCCTCATGTCTACCTGGGCTACTGGATCCAGGAGAGCGCCAAGATGAACTACAAGACCCGCTTTGCGCCCTGCGAGCTGCTGATCGACGGCCGCTGGCAGAGCCCGGGCCAGGCCGGCCTGTCGGTCACGCGCCAGGCCGAGGCGCCCCGGTCGTAGAAGGCCTAGGGCCTGTTAAGGATGCTCTGAATAACTCACCTCCAGGCGTGCTACG
>PGEI01000105.1 GCA_002894305.1 Comamonadaceae bacterium CD01 | reverse complement strand
CACTACCCCATCAAGAAAAATGCCGCTCAGGCTTAACTGAGCGGCATTGGCCCATCTGGCGGCTTGCTGAACGGTGGACAGTTCAATGTTCCGGAGGCGAGAAGCTCGACCCGCAGCCACAGGTCGTATCGGCGTTGGGGTTGCGGATGACGAACTGCGCGCCGTTGAGGTCGTCCTTGTAGTCGATCTCGGCGCCGACCAGGTACTGGTAGCTCATCGCGTCGATCAGCAGCGAGACGCCGTTCTTGGTCATCGTCGTGTCGTCGTCGTTGACCTCCTCGTCGAAGCTGAAGCCATACTGCAGGCCCGAGCAGCCACCGCCCTGCACGAAGACGCGCAGCTTGAGCGCCGGGTTGTTCTCTTCGGCGATCAGGTCGGCCACCTTGGAGGCGGCGCTATCGGTAAAGACGATGGGGTCGGGGAAAACGTCGGATTCCATAGTGGTTGCGGTGTTCATCGCAAGCTCCCGGAGGGTAGGTTTGCAAGGCCTGCATCGTACGTCAATGCGGCAAGTCCTGCTGCCGCGCCGGCTTTGGCGCAGCGTGCATGCAAGAAACGCAAAACCGCCCGGAATGGGCGGTTCTTCGGGTAGCGGCACGCGGCTCTTGCGAGCGGGCGCCGCAGCGGCTTCCAGGCTTTAGCGCTTGGAGAACTGTTTGGCGCGGCGTGCGGAGTGCAGGCCGACCTTCTTGCGCTCGACCTCGCGAGCGTCGCGGGTCACGAAGCCCGCTGCGCTGAGCTGGGGCTTGAGCGTGGCGTCATAGTCGATCAGCGCACGCGTGATGCCGTGGCGCGCCGCGCCGGCCTGGCCGGACTCGCCGCCGCCGTGCACGTTGATCTGGATGTCGAAGCTCTCGACGTGATCGGTCAGCACCAGCGGCTGCTTGGTGATCATGATCGACGTCTCGCGGCCAAAATACTGCTGAATGTCCTTGCCATTCACCGTGATCTTGCCGGAGCCCTTTTTCAGAAACACGCGGGCGACGCTGGACTTGCGACGGCCGGTGCCATTGTTCCATTCACCAATCATCTCGGCTCCTTAGCTTGCAAGCAGCTTGGGCTGCTGCGCGGTGTGCGGGTGCTCGCCGCCGCCGTAGACCTTGAGCTTCTTGATCATGGCGTAGCCCAGCGGGCCCTTGGGCAGCATGCCCTTGACGGCCTTTTCCAAGGCGCGGCCGGGGTGCTTGGCCTGCAGGTCGCGGAAGTTGGTCGCGGTGATGCCGCCGGGATAGCCCGAGTGGCGGTAGTACATCTTGTCGATGGACTTGGTGCCGGTGACCTTGAGCTTGGACGCGTTGATGACGACGATGAAGTCGCCGGTGTCAACGTGAGGCGTGTAAATGGCTTTGTGCTTGCCGCGCAGACGCAGGGCCACTTCGCTGGCGACCCGTCCGAGGACCTTGTCCGTGGCATCAATCACAAACCACTCATGCACGACCTCAGCGGGTTTTGCGCTGAATGTAGACATGTGTTTCTCTCTGAGAACTGGTTTGACGGCCCTTTTCCACGGTCGGTGCTCCTCATCGGTGGGAGCCTCTTAGGTGGGTTTCAGGAAGAATTCCTGCTTCGCCGCGGGGCCTGAGCTAGCGCTGCGAAGCTCGCCATTATACGAACATTGCGGTTCATGGCGGCAGGTACAGCCGCTGGCGCTCCTGCTCCTGTTGCTTTTGGCGCAAATCGACGCAGTGGGCGTGCTGTGCAAACGCCGGCAGCTGGCACTGGCGGTGGATGCACATGGGCCGCGCGATAAAGCCGGCGCCGGCGCAGGCCTGCAGTGGATCGGCCGCAGATTGGGCGGACTGGGGGGAGTCCGGTGTGGCATCGGCGCCTGCGTCCGCCGCAAGCGCGGCGGGACTGGCAGAGGCCGCGCTGACAGCGCTGGCGGTACGCACCGGCGCCCGGGTACGCACGCGCGGCGCCGGCCGGGCCGCAGCGGGGGCCGCGGGCGATTGCACGATCGCCGCATCGGCCGCAGGCGCATTGACCACGACGCCCACGTCCGCGCCCGCGCCCGCGCCCGCGCCTGCATCGGGCACGACTGCGTTGGGTGCTGGCGCACCGGTAACCGGCAAGCCTGGGTCGCCAGCCGCAGCCACGGCCAGGTGCGGGCTGGCGACGCGCCCGCCCTGCCCCCAGCCCATCCAGGCCAGCGCCGTCGCCAGCACGGCCACGCCCGCCGCAGCGGCAACCCACCGCCAGGGCCCACGGCGGCCCGCAGCGCGCGCGTGGCCCGCATGCGGGCGCCTCGGTGGCTCGCGCGGCGGCGTCTGCTCGGCCGGCCAGCCCGCGTCCATCGGCAGGGCCAGCGTCGTGGCAAAGCCGCCGTCGTCCTCGGGCGCGGCGGCGGCCACCTCGGCGGCCTGCTGCGCGGGAGCCGTGTCGCTGCCCGGCGGGCACCACGCGCCCTGCAGCTCGGCGCGAAAGTCGAACTGCTCCCAGCCCGCCGGGGCTTCGGCCATGTCCATGGCCTGCACGAAGGCATCGATCGACTGCGGCCTGTCCTGCGGCTGCACGGCCAGCGCCTGGTCGATGGCGCGCACGAACGCCGCGCCGTAGTGCACGCCGAACTGCTGGCCCACGGTGCGCGCGACGCGGCGAAAGCGCGGCATGCGGTCGCGCAGTGCACGCAGCGTGGCCGGCAGCGGCGCGTCGTTGCACACGCAGCCATGCACGACGGCGGCCAGCGCATACAGGTCGCTCCACGGCCCGCGGGGCAACGGACCGGCCTGGCTGATCTGCGGGGGCGAAGCCTGGCCAAACTGCTCCAGCGGCGCATAGCTGAGTTTGAGCGCGACGGGCTGGCCGTCGGCCGGCGCCAGCACCTGGCGCGCTGCGCCCAGATCCAGCAGCACGGGCGGGCCGCGATCCTGCAGAAAGATGTTGTCAGGCGAAATATCCAGGTGCAGCGTGTCGTGCGCATGCAGCACGCGCAGCGCACTGGTGACCGACCACAGTATCTTGCGCAACCATGCCTCGGGCGGCGGCGTGCGCATCAGCGCGCGCGCCTGGCGCAGCGTCATGCCGCCGTACAACGGCATGACCATGTAGGCGGTGCCGTGCTCCTGCCAGAAGCGCAGCACCTTGACCAGCGATGGATGGTCGAACTGCGCCAGCAACCGCGCCTCGCCGATGAACAGATCCAGCCCCGCCTGCAGCGCCTGCGCATCCGTGCCGCTGCGCGCCTCGACCTGATGGCCGGCAGTGCGCTGCGCCAGCGCCACCGGCATGTATTCCTTGATCGCAACGAAGCGCAGCAGCGCATGGTCGAACGCCTGGTAAACCATGCCGAATCCGCCGACGCCCAGCAGCTGGGTGAGCTCGAACTCGCCCAGGCGCATGCCCTGGGGCAGCGCCTGGGGGTGCAGCGGAACACGGGCATTCATGGCGGCGTGACGGCATCCAAAGCGTTGGCGCGCGCAGCAGGGCCGCACGCGAATGGTGGCAGCCGCAGCGGTTACCATCTGCAGCCAGACCCGCAGTGTATCGAATTGTTAACAAATCACCACCATGTTCAGCTACCGCCATGCCTTTCATGCGGGCAACCACGCCGACGTGCTCAAGCACGTGACGCTGGTGGCCACCGTGCAACACCTGACCCAGAAGGAGACGGCGCTGACCGTGGTCGACACCCATGCCGGCGCCGGCCTGTACCGGCTGGACGGGGACTACGCGCGCACCAGCGCCGAGGCGCAGGACGGCGTGCGGCGCGTGCTGGCGGCCGGTGGCCTGACACCGCCGCTGCAGGCCTACGTCGATCTGGTGCGGTCGTTCCAGACCGGCGGCAAGGCGGCGGTCTACCCCGGATCGCCGTTTCTCGTGCAGCAGCAGCTGCGCGCGCACGACCGCCTAAAGCTCTTTGAGCTGCACCCCACCGACTGGCGCGCGCTGGCGGGCAACGTCGCCCAGCTGGAGGTAGGCCGCCAGGTGGCGGTACTGCACGAGGACGGCTTCGACGGTTTGCGCAAATTCCTGCCGCCGCCCTCGCGCCGCGCGCTGGTGCTGTGCGATCCCAGCTACGAGATCAAGAGCGACTACGAGCGCGTGCACACGCTGATGCAGGACGCGCTCAAGCGCTTCCCGACGGGTTGCTACCTGGTGTGGTATCCGATCATCGCGCGCAATGAGGCGCACGACCTGCCGCGCAAGCTCAAGAACCTGGCGCAGCGCTCCGGCCGCAGCTGGCTGCACGCGACGCTGGCCGTCAAGTCCGGCCAGCGCGGCGCCGGGCCGGACGCCCCGCGCCCGGGGCTGGCCGCCAGCGGCATGTTCGTGATCAACCCGCCCTACACGCTGGCGGCGCAGCTGCAGCAGGCACTGCCCCAACTGGTGCAGTTGCTGGGCCAGGATCAGTACGCGGGACAGACGCTGGAGAGCGGCGGAGGCTGAACGGCACGCGCGCCGGGCGTAGGCCGGCGCTCAAATCACATCGGCAGGCCGGGCAGCCCGCCCTTGAGACCTTTCATGCCGCCCATCTTCTTCATCATCTTCATCAGGCCGCCACCCTTCATCTTCTTCATCATGGCCTGCATCTGCTCGAACTCCTTGAGCAGGCGGTTGACCTCGTGCACCTGCACGCCCGCGCCCTGGGCGATGCGTTTCTTGCGCGTGGCCTTGATGATGTCGGGCTTGCGCCGCTCGGTGGGCGTCATGCTGCAGATGATGCCTTCCTTGCGCCGCACGTCGCGCTCGACCTTGTCCATGTCCATCTGACCGGCCTTGGCCGACAGCTGCGAGGGCAGCTTGTCCATCAGCGTGGACAGCCCGCCCATCTGCTTCATCTGCTGCAGCTGCGCGAGAAAATCGTTCAGATCGAAGCCGTCGCCGCTCTTGACCTTGGCGGCCAGTTTTTGCGCCGCCTCCATGTCCACGCCGGCCGTGACCTGCTCGACCAGCGCGACGATGTCGCCCATGCCCAGCACGCGCTGCGCGTGGCGCGTGGCGTCGAACACCTCCAGGCCGTCGATCTTCTCGGAGACGCCGGCAAATTTGATCGGCGCGCCGGTGATTGCGCGCACCGACAGTGCGGCGCCGCCGCGCGAGTCGCCGTCCAGCTTCGTTAAAACGATGCCGGTGAGCGGCAGCGCCTCCTTGAAGGCGCGCGCCGTGTTGACCGCGTCCTGGCCCTGCATCGCGTCGACGACGAACAAGGTCTCGACCGGTTTCAAGACCGCATGCAGGTCCTTGATCTCCTGCATCAGCACCTCGTCGATCGCCAGGCGCCCGGCGGTGTCGACCAGCAGCACGTCGAAGAAATGCCTTTTGGCGTAGTCCAGCGCCGCCAGCGCGATGTCGCGCGGCTTTTGCTCAGGACTCGATGGGAACCACTCGGCACCCGCCTGCGCAGTGACGGTCTTGAGCTGCTCGATGGCTGCCGGGCGGTATACGTCGCCCGACACCGTCAGCACTTTCTTCTTGCGCTTCTCGATCAGGTGCTTGGCAAGTTTTGCGGTCGTCGTCGTCTTGCCCGCACCCTGCAGGCCGGCCATCAGGATGACGGCGGGCGGCTGCGCGGCCAGGTTGATGTCGACCACGCCCTCGCCCATCGTCGCGGCCAGCTCCCTGTTGACGATGCCCACCAGCGCCTGGCCCGGCTGCAGGCTGCCCAGCACCTCCTGGCCCAGCGCCTTTTCCTTGACGCGGGCGACGAAGTCGCGCACCACCGGCAGCGCCACGTCGGCTTCGAGCAGCGCCATGCGCACCTCGCGCAGCATGTCCTGCACGTTCGACTCGGTGATGCGCGCCTGGCCGCGCATCTGTTTGACCAGGCGTGAGAGTTTTTCAGTCAGCGCGGAGGCCATGACCACAAGCTCCAGAGAGAGGGGGAAAAGCGCCGGCCCGCGATGTCTGCGGCGCCGTCGGCACAGCCCGGGGCACGAAACGAGGGGCTAAACTGCGAACCCATGATTCTACCCAGCGCATCCCCGCTCGCCTGGCTGGTCACCGCGGCTGCGGTGCTGGCCTACGCCGTGGCCGCGGCGCTGGTCTGGCGCGGCGACGCCGCCGCCCGCCGCCTGACGGTGGCGCCGGCCTGGGCACTGCACGCGCTGGCGCTGGCGCTGGGCCTGCTCGGGCGCCCGGCGTTGTTCGGTTTTGCGCCGGCGCTGTCGATGACCGCCTGGCTGGCGCTGACCACCTATGCGGTCGAACACCAGCTGCTGCCGCAGATGCGCACGCGCTGGGCGCTGCCGGCCATGGCGCTGCTGTGCGCGGCCACGGTGCTGGCGGCGGCCGTCTTTCCCGGGCGCGCGCTGCCCGCCACCGCCTCGGGCTGGCTGGCGCTGCACCTGATGCTGGGCCTGGCCTGCTACGGCCTGTTCGCCGCCGCCGTCGTTCACGCCTGGCTGATGGGCCGCGCCGAGGCGCGCATGCGCCAGGCCGCGCAGTCGCCCGCCGGCCTGCCGCTGCTCACGCTCGAGCGCCTGACGTTTCGCTTCGTGCAGGCCGGCTTCATCCTGCTGTCGGCCACGCTGGTCGAGGGCTTTGTGTTCGGTGAGCAGCTGTACGGCCACGCCTGGCACTGGGATCACAAGAGCGTGTTCTCGGTGCTGTCCTGGGTCGTCTTCGCGGTGCTGCTGCTGGGGCGCTCGCGCCTGGGCTGGCGCGGTCGCAGCGCCAGCCGCGTGCTGTACGCCGGCGCCACGCTGCTGCTGCTGGCCTATGTGGGCTCGCGCTTCGTCAGCGAAATCATCCTAAGAGGTTGAGAAGAAGTTCCCCATGCCCGCTTTGCACGCCAAAACACCCCCACTCATCGTTGCAAATACTCGCCATAGCCCGCACTATGGCTGCGTTTTGCGCCTCTATTGGGTGCGTTTTGACGCGCCTTTCGGGCACGACCAATTTATTCTCAACCTCTGAGCCGCGACGCATGAAATACCTGGTTCTGCTGGCCGTGCTGGTGCTCGTCTACGCGGCGCTGCGCCCGTCGCGCGCATCGCGCCAGGCACGCAGCGACCGCCACGCCGCGCCGCGCCTGGACAAGCCCCAGGACATGGTGGCCTGCGCTCGCTGCGGCGTGCACCTGCCGCGCAGCGACGCGATGACAGACGCACGCGGGCGCACCTATTGCTGCCAGGAGCACCGCGACCGTGGCCCCGCCTGAGAGTGTGTTGACGATCTCATCGCACTCCGAGCACGCCGGCGCCAACACACGCGGGCGCGACAACACCACCTTTCTGCGCCTGTGGAACGGCTTTCTGACCGCGCGCGTGATGGTCGCGGTCGCGCTGCTGGTGCTGCACCTGCTGGCATGGTCCTTCAGCCAGCAGGGCAGTGTGGCGGTGATGGCCTGCAGCTTCGGCTACCTGCTGGCCACACTGGTGCTGCGCATCGCCGCGCGCCACGCACCGCCGCCGCCGCAGCCGGGCGTGCAATGGCTGGCGTCGATCGGCGTGGACATCGCCGCCGTCGTACTGCTGCAGCTGCTGCAGGCGCCAGGCACTCTGAACTACACGCCGCTGCTGGGCCTGCCCATCCTGATGGCCAGCGTGCTGGGCACGCTGGTGCTGGCGCTGGGCACGACGGCCGCGGTCACGCTGCTGCTGCTGGCCTGGGCCTGGTGGCCCGGCAGCACGCGCGACATGGACGCCGCCTACCTGCAGGCGGCGCTGACCAGCACCGGCTACTTCATCCTCGCCTACCTGGTGCACCAGTTGTCGTCCTGGCTCACCCGCACGCAGCAGGTCGCGCAGCGCAGCCGCCTGGACGCGCGCACGCAAAAAGCCGTCAGCGCTCTGGTCATGGAGCATGTGGCCGACGGCGTGCTCGTCGTCGACCACGACGCGCAGGTGCACCTGGCCAACCCTGCGGCGCAGGCGTTGCTGGGCCGGGGCAGGCAAGCTCTAGCGCCGTTTGCGCTCGGCGCGCAGGCCGCCTGGGCGCCGCTGGTGCAGCTGGCGCAACGCCAGTTTGCCCAGCACCACCCGCAGCATGCCGACGTGACGCTGCTGCACCCGGGCCAGGGGCCGGTGGGGCTGCGCGTGCGCACCTGGCTCACGGCGCGCCAGGGCCATGACACCGATACCCAGGCGCCGCTGTGCGTGATGTTTCTGCACGACCTGCGCGAGATGCAGGCGCGCCTGCGCACCGAGAAACTCGCCGCAATGGGCCGCATGTCGGCCGCCGTCGCCCACGAGATCCGCAACCCGCTGGCGGCCATCGTGCAGGCCAACGCGCTGCTGGACGAAGACCTTGACGACCCCGTTCACAAGCGCCTGACGCAAATGGTGCACAGCAACGCCGAGCGCCTGATGCGCACGACCGAGGACGTGCTCGACATCGCCCGCGTGCAGCGCCAGGTGGCCAGCGGCGAATCGGCCGTGCTGACGCTGGACGACGAGGTGGGCCACATCGTCGCCGACTGGCAGGCGCATGCGCCGGCGTCGCGCACGCTGCAGCTGCAGCTCGATTGCGACGGCGTGCAGGTGGCCTTCGACGCCGAGCATCTGCGCCGCCTGCTGGTCAACCTGCTGGACAACGCGTTGCGCTACAAGGGGCCGCACGCCGATTCGCTGCGCCTGAGCACGCTGGTGCAGCCCGACGGGCGCGCCGTGCTGCAGGTCTGGAGCGACGGCGCGCCGCTGGATCAGTCGGTGCAGCAGCACCTGTTCGAGCCCTTCTTCTCGTCGGAAAGCCGCTCCAGCGGCCTGGGCCTGTTCATCTGCCGCGAGCTGTGCCAGCGCCACGGCGCCGCCATCGGCTACCAGCGCAGCACCGAGGCGCTGGCGCGCGGCGCCACCGCGGGCAACGCCTTCACCGTCGTGTTCCGCGAAACCACCCGCCCGGGCGGGCCGGCCTCGGTGTTTGACACAATCATCGTCTGAATGAGCCCCTCCGCCCCCGCCTCCATCCTGGTCGTCGACGACGAGCCCGACCTGCGCACCCTCTACGAGCTGACGCTGCTGCGCGCGGGCTGGCGCGTGCAGACCGCGGGCAGCGTCGGCGAGGCGCGTGAACACCTGGCAGCCAACCGCTACGACATCCTGATCACCGACATGCGCCTGCCCGACGGCCTGGGCATGCAGCTGCTGCAGGAGCTGCGCGCTCAGCAGCGCAGCGAGCGCTGCATCGTCATCACCGCCTACGGCTCGGCCGAGAACGCGGTCGAGGCGCTGCGCAACGGCGCCTTCGACTACCTGACCAAGCCGGTCGACTTGAAACAGCTGCGCACCGTCGTTGCCTCGGCCGCGCAAGGCGCTGCAGACCAGGCCGCCCCCGCACGGCCGGGCGCCGCCAGCGCCGCCGCGCCCGGCGACGGCCAGGCCGCACTGGCGCGCCTGGTGGGCGACTCCGCCCCCATGCGCCTGCTCAAGCAGCAGATCGCCAAGGTGGCGCTCAGCATGGCGCCGGTGCTGGTGCATGGCGAGTCGGGCACCGGCAAGGAGCTGGTGGCACGCGCGCTGCACGCCTGCAGCCAGCGCGCGCAAGGGCCGCTGATCGCGGTCAACTGCAGCGCGATTCCCGAGAGCCTGCTGGACGCCGAGTTCTTCGGCGCGCGCAAGGGCTCATACACCGGCGCCACGCACGACCGCGACGGCTTCTTCCAGGCCGCGCGCGGCGGCACGCTGTTCCTGGACGAAGTGGCCGAGCTGCCGCTGGCCATGCAGTCCAAGCTGCTGCGCGCCATCCAGGAGCGCAGCGTGCGCCCGCTGGGCGCCACGCAGGAAGAGGCAGTGGACGTGCGCATCCTCAGCGCCACGCACCGCGACCTGGCGCGCGAGGTGCGCGAAGGGCGCTTTCGCCAGGATCTGTTCTACCGCCTGAACGTGATCGAGCTGCGCCTGCCGCCGCTGCGCGAGCGCCGCGAAGATCTGCCCGCGCTGTGCCACGCGCTGCTGGCGCGCATCGCCCAGGAGGCCCACTGCGAGCCCATGGTGCTGGGCGAGTCGCTGCTGGCGCAGCTGATGCGGCATCCGCTCACCGGCAACGTGCGCGAGCTGGAAAACCTGCTGCAGCGCGCCGTGGCGCTGGGCGACGGCGCGCCGCTGCCCACGCACTCCGTCGACACGGCGCCGCCCGCGGCGGCCGAGCCCGCCATCGCGCCGGCCGCACCGGCCGCCGCACCGGAGCCCGGTGGCTCGGCGGCGCCCCACGACCTGCAGACCTGGCTGGACGCGCAGGAACGCACCATCCTGCTGCGCGCGCTGCAGGCGTGCGGCAACGACCGCACGGCCGCCGCCGCACGCCTGGGCATCAGCGCGCGCCAGATGCGCTACCGCATCGAGCGGCTGAACATTCCCCACACCGCAGACGGCACCGATGGCTCGCACAGCGATGACACGCACTGACGCAGCCGCACGCAATGCACCGTCCGCAGCATGGCGCGGCGGCTGGCTGCAGGGCGCACAGCGCTGCGCCTCGCCCCACCACGGTCCGCGCCCTGCCGGTGCCTGCATTGATCTGCTGGTCGTGCACTCGATCAGCCTGCCGCCGGGCTCGCACGACGCGCTCGCGGTGGACCAGCTGTTCTGCGGCACGCTGGACTGGGACGCCCACCCTTACTACCAGGCCATGCGCGGCCTGCAGGTATCGGCGCATTTCTTCATCGAGCGCAGCGGCCGCTTGCGCCAGTACGTGGACTGCGACCGGCGCGCCTGGCACGCTGGCGCGTCGCACTGGCGTGGGCGGGACGGCTGCAACGACGACTCGATCGGCGTCGAGCTGCACGGGCTGGAAGGCGAGCGCTTCGAGGACGCGCAATACCGGCGCCTGGCCTGGCTGGTGCGTGCGCTGATGCAGCGCTACCCGCTGCGCTTCGTCGCCGGCCACGAGCACATTGCGCCCGGGCGCAAGAGCGACCCCGGCGCGGGTTTCGACTGGCAGCGGCTGCAGGGCGGCTTTGCCGGCAGCGGCCTGTACTTCCCGCCGCATCGGTAGCAACCCTGAAGCCGCACGCCATCCGCCGCGCCGCGTAGGCCGGCACGCAACAAAACAAGCGCCCGCAACGCGCCAATGCTTTGCTTTTTGAAGCACAGCTTTCATAATTTCGGGCACTGGAAAACCTATGCACCATCGGGACACCCACGCTGCACGCGCACCGCACCACCGGCCTCCAGCCAAGCCACATCGGCCAGGCCGGCCCGGCACCGTCCTCTCCTATTTCCCGGCTGCCGCACGGCGCAGCCATTGATGCACAGCCCATGCCGTTCCCAACACGCTCCTCATGCGCCCGGACTGCCAAGTCCGCGCCGGTGGAGCGTCTTCGCCTTCATGGCATTCACCGAGTGACCATGAAACCCTGCCTGCCGCTCGCCGGCGTGCAATGTCCTTCGCACATCGACCCAAGGAGAAAATGATGGCCACTGCGAAAAAAGCCGCTGCGAAAAAAGCAGCTCCCGCCAAGAAGGCAGCTGCACCGGCAGCCAAGAAAGCCGCTCCCGCCAAGAAGGCCGCAGTTGCCGCCAAGACGGCTGCGCCCGCCAAGAAAGCAACTGCGGTAAAGCAGGCAGCGGCACCGGCGAAGAAGGCTGCACCCGCCAAGAAGGCCGCAGCGCCCGTCAAAAAGGCTGCGGCCCCTGCCAAGAAAGCCGCCGTGGCCAAGAAGGCCGCGCCGGTGAAAAAGGCTGCAGCACCGGTGAAGAAGGCGGTAGCGCCCGCCAAGAAGGCAGCCGCTCCTGCAAAGAAAGCCGCAGCACCGGCGAAGAAGGCGGCCGCTCCCGCCAAAAAGGCAGCTGCACCGGCAAAGAAGACCTCTGCACCCGTGAAAAAGACGGCGGCTCCCGCCAAGAAGGCTGCTGCGCCCGCGAAGAAGGCCGCTGCACCCGTCGCCAAGAAAGCCGCGCCCACCAAGAAGGCAGCAGTTGCGAAGAAGGCTGCTCCTGCCAAAAAGGCAGCTGCACCAGCACCGCGCACCACGCTCAATCCGCAGGCGGCCTGGCCCTTTCCGACGCAGCCCAAGCCCTGAGCTCTCTGCCCACCCAAAAAACAGCCCGGCCTGTCCGGGCTGTTTTCATTAGGGCCTGTTAACGCTATTTTTGGCGGTGCGAACATACTCAAAATGGCGTCAATCGAGACGTGCGACGCAACCCAGACTGGGTGTCTGGGCAAGGAGCGCAACAAAGAGTGGCGCCATTTTGAGTATGTTCCCTTCGGGTTGCGATCAAAAGGGCCATCGCCGGCG
>PGEI01000104.1 GCA_002894305.1 Comamonadaceae bacterium CD01 | reverse complement strand
GCGCCCGGCCGGGCGCAGCGGCGCCTCGCCCTCGCCCGTGCTGCGCACCAGCGCCTGCGGCCGGCCCAGCAGCCCCCAGGGGCGCCAGACCAGCACCGCGGCCATCACCGCGAAGTCGACGACCAGCGTCGCCTTGGAGAGATTGACCGGCACGCCCCACAACGTCACCTGTCCCAGCCAGATGCACAGCGCCTTGACCAGCGAGATCAGCAGCGCCGCCAGGTAGGCGCCAGGCAACGAGCCCAGCCCACCCACCACCACCACCACAAAGGCCGCGCCGATGGCGTTCAGGTCCATGTCCAGATTGGCGCTCTCGCGCGGCAGCTGCAGCGCGCCACCCAGCCCGGCCAGCAGCGCGCCCAGTGCAAACACCGCGGTGAACAGCCAGGCCTGCTGCACGCCCAGCGCGCTGACCATTTCGCGATCCTGCGTCGCGGCGCGCACCAACGTGCCAAAGCGCGTGCGCGTGAGCAGCAGCCACACCAGCAACAGCACCAGCGGGCCGGCGGCAATCAGAAACAGGTCATACGCGGGAAACTGCCGTCCCAGCACCGACACCGCGCCGCGCAGCCCCGGCGCGCGCGGGCCCAGCAGTTCGTCAGGCCCCCACAGCGCCAGCACACCGTCGCGCACCACCAGCACCAAGGCAAACGTTGCCAGCAACTGCAGCAGCTCGGGCGCCGGGTACAGGCGGCGCAGCAGCAGCGCCTCGATCAGCGCGCCAAGCAGGCCCACGGCCAGCGCCGCCAGCGGCAGCGCCAGCCAGAAGCCCCAGCCCGCGCCCAGCACCGGCGCGAGCGACTCGGCCAGGCTGTAGGCAAGGTAGACGCCCAGCATGTACAGCGAGCCATGGGCAAAGTTGACGATGCGGGTGACGCCGAAGATCAGCGACAGCCCCGCCGCCACCAGAAACAGCGACGACGCACCCGCCAGCGCGTTGAGCAGCTGGACGATCAGCCCCGACAGCTGCACCGCAGCCTCCCATCATCCAGGGCGCACCGGCTGCGGCGCCCGTGCATGGCACTGCGCTGCATCGAGCCTTATTGCGCCGCGGTGCGCGACGCCCTGACCTGCGCATCCGACGGCTGGAAGTCGGCGCCGTCGCGGTAGGAAAAGTCGACCATCACGCCCTTGCCACCGTCGTTGTGCGTCTTGCCGACGTAAGCGCCCAACGTGGACTGGTGGTCTTGCGCCCGGTAGTGGATGCGGCCGAATGGCGTGTCCACCTCCAGCCCGCGGAACGCCGCGACCATTTTGTCGCTGTCGGCGCTGCCGGCCTTCTTCAGCCCTTCGGCGGCCGAACGGATCATCGCGTAGCCGACGACCGAGCCCAGGCGCGGATAGTCTTTGAAACGCGCCTGGTAGGCCTTCAGGAATGCCTGGTGCTCGGGCGTGTCGATTCCATACCACGGGTAGCCGGTGACGATCCAGCCCTCGGGCGTCTCGTCCTTCAGCGCGTCCAGGTACTCGGGCTCGCCGCTGATCAGGCTGACCACGGTGCGATCCTTGAACAGCCCGCGCGTATTGCCCTCGCGCACGAATTTGGTCAGGTCGGCGGCGAACAGCACGTTGAAGATGGCGTCGGGCTTGGCGTCGGCCAGCGCCTGAACCACGGCGCCCGCGTCCAGCTTGCCCAGCGGCGGCGCCTGCTCGGCGACGAACTCCACGTCGGGCTGCGCCTGCTTGAGCAGCGTCTTGAACGCATTGACCGCCGACTGGCCGTATTCATAGTTGGGATAGACGATGGCCCAGCGCTTCTTGTCGAGCTTTGCCGCCTCGGGCACCAGCATGGCGGCCTGCATATAGGTGCCAGGGCGCAGGCGGAAGGTGTAGGCGTTGCCGCCCTGCCAGGTCAGCTTGTCGGTCAGCGGCTCGCCAGCGAGGAAGAAACGCTTCTTCTGCTGCGCATAGTCGGCCACGGCCATGCCGGTATGTGACAGAAAGGTGCCGGTGAGCACGTCCACCTTCTCGCGCGTGACCAGTTCCTCGGCCACGCGCACCGCGTCGCCCGGGTTGGCGTTGTCGTCGCGCACGACCAGTTCCAGCTTGCGGCCGTTCACGCCGCCAGCGGCGTTGATCTGCTCGACCGCCAGCTCCATGCCCTTCTTGTACGGCCCCAGGAACGCGGGTTGCGCCTTGTAGCTGTTGAGTTCGCCAATCTTGTAGACGCCCTGCGTCTGGGCGAGCGCAGCGCCCGTCACGACGGCCAGGGCCACAGGCGCCCAGCGCAGCCAACCATGCATGGTCATGCGAAACCTCCAGAATGAATGCCCGGCGACGCAGGCACAGGCCGGCCGCGGATACAAAAAAGCCCAACCGACGGATCGGTTGGGCTTGTCCTGGCGGAGACGGAGGGATTCGAACCCTCGATGGGGCTCTACACCCCATACTCCCTTAGCAGGGGAGCACCTTCGGCCACTCGGTCACATCTCCAGCAATCCGGCGATTATGCCCGAAAAACCGCCATCGCCAGGCAGTCCAACGCTTTTTCGTCGCGCCATTGTGCAATGCGGCAAGCGAGCGCGCAGATGCGCCGCCAATACCCCTGCCGCAGTGCACACTCTGGATCAATCGCCCTGCGCGCCGCTGACTGGCTCCGCGGCGGGCAACGGCGGCGCCGGATTCTTGCCCGCCTTGGCGGCCTCGGCCTGCTGGCGCGCGTGCTCCTCCTGGCGCCGTAGGGCGCGGTCCCGTTTGTCCTGCTGGCGCTGGCGCGCGGCGGCGGCGCGCTCGTCCAGCGTGGCGCGGCGGCCGGCGCGCTCATCGGCCTGCGTGGCCTGGTGCTGGCGCTGCTGCTGCGCACGGCCTTCGGCCTGGGCGCCGCGCTGCACTTGTTCTTGCTGCCGTTGCTGCTCCCGTTCGGCGGGCGTGCCGCGCACGCTGGATTGCGCGCCGCGTTGCGTGGCTTGCTGCACGTCCTGCTCATGCTCCTGCTGGCGCTCGCGCACCGATTGCAGACGCTGATCGGCGCGCCACTGACGCTCGGCGGCGTTGATCTGACGCTCTCGCGCACCGATTTCGCCCTCCTGCCCGCGCAGGCGCTGGCGCGACGCACTCAGGCAGTTCTCGACCGCGAAGCGCTGGTAGCAGGCGGCCTCCTCACGCACGCGCTGCGCCTGCAGCTGCTGGCGTTGCTGCTCCAGCAGCTTGCGCTCGGCCTCCCATTGCACGGTGGGGTCGGCGGGCTGCGCCGCGGCCGGCGCATCGACTGTGGCATCGGCAGCAGGCGCCTGCACCGTCTGGGCGCCGCCAACAGTGGCGGCGCAGCCCAACAGCAGAACGGCGCAAAGTGTGTGAAGCCTCATGTCAGGTCAACCCCGTGTCGACCACGCGGCGTTCGAGCTGCAGGTATTCCTTGGACTGCATTTCCTGCAGGCGCGAGACGGTGCGCGGGAACTCATGCACCAGCGGCCCTTCGGTATAGAGCTGCTCGGGCGGCACCGCGGCCGACATGATGAGCTTGACGCGCCGGTCGTACAGCACGTCGACCAGCCAGGTGAAGCGCCGCGCGGGCGATGCCATGTTGACCGGCATATAGGGCACGTTGGACAGCAGCACCGTGTGAAAGCGCGTGGCGATCTCCAGGTAATCGTTCTGCGAGCGCGGGCCCATGCACAGCTCGCGAAAGTCGAACCAAACGACGCCGCCGGCGCGGCGGATGCTGCGGATTTCGCGCGCCTCGATGTGCAGCACCGGGTCTTCGTCGTGCACCGGTGCGAGCTGGTCGAAGGTCTGCCCCATCGCGGCGTCGGCCTCGGGGCCGAGCGGGCAGTGGTAGAGCTTGGCGCTCTCCAGCGTGCGGCTGCGGTAGTCGGTGCCGTTGTCGACGTTCACAACCTCCATGTGCTCGTTGAGCAGGTCGATGGCCGGCAGGATGCGGTCGCGGTGCAACCCGTCTGGGTACAGGTCGTCAGGCTTGAAGTTGGACGTGGTGACGAAGCCCACGCCGTTGTCGAACAGCGCCACCAGCAGGCGGTACAGAATCATCGCGTCGGTGATGTCCGCGACGTGGAACTCGTCGAAGCAGATCAGCTTGTAACGCTTGGCGATCTTGGCGCCCAGCGCATCGAGCGGGTTCTGCGTACCCTGCAACGCCACCAGCTCGTGCTGCACCTCGCGCATGAACTCGTGGAAATGCAGGCGCACCTTGCGCTTGAGCGGCACGGCGTTGAAGAAGCAGTCCATCAGAAAGCTCTTGCCGCGGCCCACGCCGCCGTACATGTACACGCCCTTGGGAATGCCGGGGTGGTTGATGAGCTTCTTCAAGCTGTTGGAGCGCTTGGCCTTGTAGACGCTCCACTCCTGCGCGCAGCGCTCCAGCGCGTCGACCGCGCGCAGCTGCGCGGGGTCGCTCTTGAAACCCTTGGCGGCAAGTTCCGCCTCGTAGGCCTGCCTGACGTTCACCGTTGTTCCTTGTCTCGAAAACAGAAACTGCCAGCGCCCCTCGACGGGCGCCGGCAGCTACGCAAACCGCATCAATCTCAGAAATTGAGCGTGCGCTTGTCCACGGCCAGCGCCGCTTCCTTGGTCGCTTCGGACAGCGAGGGGTGGGCGTGGCAGATGCGGGCGATGTCCTCGCTGCTGGCCTTGAACTCCATCGCCACCACGGCCTCGGCGATCAGCTCGCTGGCCAGCGGGCCGACGATGTGCACGCCCAGGATTTCGTCGGTGGCAGCATCGGCCAGCATCTTGACGAAGCCGGTGGTGTCGCCCAGCGCACGCGCGCGGCCGTTGGCCATGAACGGGAAGCTGCCGGCCTTGTACTTGACGCCGTCCTGCTTGAGCTGCTGCTCGGTGCGGCCGACCCAGGCGATCTCGGGGCTGGTGTAGATGACCCAGGGAATGGTGTTGAAGTTGACGTGGCCGTGCTGGCCGGCCATGCGCTCGGCCACGGCGACGCCCTCTTCCTCGGCCTTGTGCGCCAGCATCGGGCCGCGCACCACGTCGCCCACGGCCCACACGCCCGGCAGGTTGGTCTGGCACAGGTCGTTGACCACGACGGCGCCGCGCTCATCCAACTGCAGGCCCACGGCCTCCGGGTTCAAGCCGATGGTGTTGGGCACACGGCCGATCGAGACGATGAGCTTGTCGACGTCGAGCTTCTGCGCCTCGCCCTTGGCATCGGTATAGGCGACCGACACGCCTTTTTTACCGCCTTTGACTTCGCCGATCTTCACGCCCAGCTCGATCTTCAGGCCTTGCTTGTCAAACGCCTTCTTGGCTTCCTTGGCGACCTGCTCGTCCACGGCGCCCAGGAAGGTCGGCAGGCCTTCGAGCACCGTCACCTGGGCGCCCAGGCGGCGCCAGACGCTGCCCATCTCCAGGCCGATCACACCCGAGCCGATCACGCCCAGCTTCTTGGGCACGGCACCCAGCGCCAGCGCGCCATCGTTGGACAGGATGTTGATCTCGTCGAAATCGACGCCAGGCAGAGCGCGGGCGTTGGAGCCGGTGGCGACGACGACCTGCTTGCCCACCAGCGTCTCGTCCTTGGCGCCCTTGACCTGGATCTCGTAGCCGCCCTCGACCGCCTTGGAGAACGAGCCGCGGCCGTGGAAGAAGCTGACCTTGTTCTTCTTGAACAGGTAGAGGATGCCGTCGTTGTTCTGCTTCACCACGGTGTCCTTGCGCCCGACCATCGTGGCCACGTCCATCGTCACCTTGCCGGTGCTGATGCCGTGCTCGGCGAAGTGCTTGTTGGCGTGCTCGAAATGCTCGCTGGACTGCAGCAGCGCCTTGGACGGGATGCAGCCCACGTTGGTGCAGGTGCCACCGGGCGCGGGGCCGCCCTTGTCGTCGGTCCAGGCGTCGATGCAGGCCACGCTCATGCCCAGTTGTGCGGCGCGAATCGCTGCGATATAGCCGCCGGGGCCGGCTCCGATGACGACGACGTCGAATTGCTTGCTCATGGTTGTCTCAAAAAGGGAAAAGTAAAAAACCCACCGCAGGGCCGGGCCGAGGGTGGGTTCGCTTCAGTGCGGTGGACCCGGCGCTTGGCTTACAGGTCGAACAGCAGGCGCGAGGGGTCTTCCAGCGCGTCCTTCATCGCCACCAGGCCCAGCACCGCCTCGCGTCCGTCGATGATGCGGTGGTCGTAGCTCAGCGCCAGGTAGTTCATAGGACGCACCACGACCTGGCCGTTCTCGACCACGGCGCGATCCTTGGTGGCGTGCACGCCCAGGATGGCCGACTGCGGCGGGTTGATGATGGGGGTGGACATCATCGAGCCAAACGTCCCGCCATTGCTGATCGAGAAGGTGCCGCCGGTCATGTCTTCCAGGCCCAGCTTGCCTTCCTGCGCCTTCTTGCCGAACTCGGCGATCTTTTTCTCGATGTCGGCAAAGCTCATCTGGTCGGCGTTGCGCAGGATGGGCACGACCAGGCCGCGCGGCGATCCGACGGCGATGCCGATGTCGAAGTAGCCGTGGTAGACGATATCGGTGCCGTCGACCGAGGCGTTGATCACCGGGTACTTCTTGAGTGCATGCACCGCGGCCTTGACGAAGAAGCTCATGAAGCCGAGCTTGACGCCGTGCTCCTTGGTGAACGCGTCCTGGAACTTCTTGCGCAGCTCCATCACCGGCGCCATGTTGACCTCGTTGAAGGTGGTCAGGATGGCGTTGGTGGACTGCGACTGCAGCAGGCGCTCGGCGATGCGCGCGCGCAGGCGGCTCATCGGCACGCGCTGCTCGGGGCGCTCGCCCAGGTTGGGCGCTGCGGGCGCGGCCACCTGGGGCAGCGCCTTGGTCGGCACGCCCGTGGGAATGACCGCCGCCGTGGATTGCGCGCCGCCGGCCACTGCGGCCAGCACGTCGCCCTTGGTCACGCGGCCGTCGCGGCCGGTACCGCTCACTTGCGCGGCGCTCAGGTTGTTGTCGGCCAGCAGCTTGGCAGCGGCGGGCATGGCCACGCCGGCCTTGCTGGCGCCGGCTGCGGCAGGCGCTGCAGGTGCAGCAGCCGGTGCGGCGGCCGCAGGCGCCGCAGCAGCGGGTGCGGGGGCGGCGACGGCCGCGGTGTCGATCTTGGCGATCAACTGCTGCGCGGTGACCGTGGCGCCGTCGGCCTGGACGATCTCTGCGAGCACGCCAGCGGACGGCGCGGGCACTTCGAGCACGACCTTGTCGGTCTCGATCTCGATCAGGATCTCGTCCTGCGCGACCGCCTCGCCCGCCTTCTTCTTCCAGTTGAGCAGCGTGGCCTCGGCCACGGATTCGGACAGCTCAGGGACTTTGACTTCTACGATTGCCATTTTGTGAATTCCGTTGTGCGTTGATCTGGATTACTTGGTCAGGACAAAACCCTTGAGCTTGCCAAATGCCGCCTCGACCAGGTTCTTCTGCTGCTCGGCGTGCAGGTGGGCGTAGCCCACTGCAGGCGACGCGGAAGCGGCACGGCCTGCGTAGCCCAGCTTCTGGCCCGCGAGCATGTTCTCGTGGATGTTGTGCTGGATGAAGAACCAGGCGCCCTGGTTCTGCGGCTCGTCCTGGCACCAGACGATCTCGGTGGCCTTGCCGAATCGCTTGACCTCGGCGGCAAACGCCTTGTGCGGGAAGGGGTAGAGCTGCTCGACGCGGATGATGGCCACGTCGGTGCTGCCCTTCTCGGCGCGCTTTTTCACCAGGTCGTAGTACACCTTGCCCGAGCAGGCAATGATGCGCTTGACCTTGGCTGCGTTCTTGAGCACGGCTTCGTCCTGCTCGCCGATCACGGTCTGGAAGCCCCCGCTGGTGAACTCCGACAGCGGCGAGGTCGCGTCCTTGTTACGCAGCAGGCTCTTGGGCGTCATGATGATCAGGGGCTTGCGCAAGTCGCGCACCATCTGGCGACGCAGCACGTGGAAGATCTGGCTGGCCGTCGTCGGCTGCACGATCTGCATGTTGGTGTCGGCCGCCAGCTGCATGAAGCGCTCCAGGCGCGCCGAGCTGTGCTCCGGGCCCTGGCCCTCGTAGCCGTGGGGCAGCATCAGCGTGATGCCGTTGATGCGGCCCCACTTCACCTCGCCCGAGGCGATGAACTGGTCGATCACCACCTGTGCGCCGTTGGCGAAGTCGCCGAACTGCGCCTCCCAGACCACCAGGGTGTTGGGATCGTTCGACGCATAGCCGTATTCATAGGCCAGCACCGCCTCCTCGGACAGGATGGAGTCGATGACGACGAACGGCGCCTGGTTCTCGGTCACGTTCGACAGCGGCACGTAGGTGCCCTCGTCCCACTTCTCGCGCTTCTGGTCGTGGATCACGGCGTGGCGGTGCGTGAACGTGCCGCGCCCGCTGTCCTCGCCCGACAGGCGGATCGGGTAGCCCGAGGCGACCAGCGAGGCGAATGCCATGTGCTCGCCCATGCCCCAGTCGACGTTGTGCTCGCCGCGGCCCATCGCGGCGCGGTCGTCCAGCACGCGCTTGACCAGCATGTGCGGCGTGACGCTGTCGGGAATGGTGGTGATGCGCTCGGCCAGGCGCTTCCACTCGGCCAGCGGAATCGCGGTGTCGGCCGCGTCGGTCCAGGCCTTGTTCAGGAAGGGGCTCCAGTCGACCGCGTACTTGCTCTTGAAGTTGGTCAGCACCGGGTCGATGGTGTGCTTGCCATTGTCCATCGCGGCGCGGTAGGCGCGAGCCATGTCGTCGCCCAGCGTCTCGCCCAGACCCTGCGTGGCCAGCTTGTCGGCGTAGAGCTTGCGCGTTCCGGGGTGCTGGGCGATCTTCTTGTACATCAGCGGCTGGGTGAGCATGGGCGTGTCCTGCTCGTTGTGGCCCAGCTTGCGGTAGCAGATGATGTCGACCACCACATCCCTGGAGAACTCCATGCGGTAGTCCAGCGCCAGCTGCATCGCCAGGCAGACGGCTTCCGGGTCGTCGCCGTTCACGTGCAGCACGGGCGACTCGATCATCTTCACGATGTCGGTGCAGTACAGCGTGGAGCGCAGGTCGCGCGGGTCGGACGTGGTGAAGCCGATCTGGTTGTTGATGATGATGTGTACCGTGCCGCCCGTGGTGTAGCCACGGGTCTCGGACAGAGCCAGCGTCTCCTGGTTCACGCCCTGGCCGGCAAAGGCCGCGTCGCCGTGCACCAGCACCGGCAGCACCTGCTTGCCGTGCGGGTCGTCGCGGCGATCCATGCGCGAGCGCACCGAGCCCTCGACCACCGGGTTGACGATCTCCAGGTGCGAGGGGTTGAACGCCAGCGACAGGTGCACCGGGCCGCCGGGGCTGGAGACGTCCGAGGAGAAGCCCTGGTGGTATTTCACGTCACCAGCAGGCAGATCCTCGGGCGCCGTGTGCTCGAACTCGGCAAACAAATCCTTGGGCATCTTGCCCAGCGTATTGACCAGCACGTTCAGGCGCCCGCGGTGGGCCATGCCGATCACGATCTCCTGCACTCCCTTGATCCCGGCGGACTGGATCAGCTCATCCATCGCGGCGATGAAGCTCTCGCCGCCTTCCAGCGAGAAGCGCTTCTGGCCGACGTACTTGGTGTGCAGAAAGCGCTCCAGCCCTTCGGCGGCCGTCAGGCGCTCGAGAATGCGCTTTTTCTTGTCGGCGTCGAACGCCGGCTTGCTGCGGATGCTCTCCAGCCGCTGCTGCCACCAGCGCTTCTGGTTCTGGTCGGTGGCATACATGTACTCAGCGCCAATGGTGCCGCAATAGGTCTCACGCAGCGCGTTGATCAACTCGCGCAGCGGCAGGCTTTCCTTGCCGAAGAAGGTGTTGGCGACGTTGAACACCGTCTCCTGGTCGGCGTCAGTGAAGCCGTAGAACGACGGCTCCAGCTCAGGGATGCTCGGGCGCTCGGCGCGCTTGAGCGGGTCCAGGTCGGCCCAGCGCGCACCGACGTTGCGGTAGGCCGCAATCAGCTGCTGCACCGCCGTGCGCTTGCGACCCAGCTCCGAATCTGCGCCCGTGGCAATGACCACCTGGGTACCGCCGGCTTTGGCACGCTCGGCAAAGGCATCAATGACGGGCTGGTGGGGAACGTCGCGTGCGCTGCTGCCATCCACTGCGGGTACGTTTTGCAGCGCATCGAAATACTGGCGCCAGGAATCGGGCACGCTGCCCGGATTGACCAGATAGTTCTCATACATCTCTTCGACGTAGGACGCGTTGCCGCCGAAGAGATAGGTATTGCCCTGATAGGCTTGATAGATGGACGTGGGCTGATCGCTCATGTTGGCGCTGACCTCCACTTCCCTTTGGGAAGCTCGAGCTGGTTGGGAAAACCTTCCGCGTCACGGCTGAACCGGTTGGCGGATGCGACTGTGGCAGGGGAAGGGCCTGTTGCGGCAAGCATTGTGCCACTGAACGCATTGCGGGGTACCGCACAGTCCCGCAGGAGACTGGGCTTGCGTTGCCCAGACGACACGGACGGCCCTGGCATTCGCCGCCCAGAGCGCACGGCACCTGCCGACGCCGGGGATCGGCTCCAGGCCCACGCCTCGCGTACCATCGGCGACTCTGTCTTGAACACCCGGCGCCCATGCTCTCCTCCACCAATCGGCCCCTGCTGATCCTGACCATCGCGGCCACGCTGGCCTTCGGCGCCGTTCTGTGGCCATTCAACGGCGCGGTGTTCTGGGCCGTGGTGCTGGCCATCGTATTCACGCCGCTGCACCGGCGGCTGCTGGTGCGCCTGCGCGGGCGGCGCAACCTGGCCACGCTGGCGACGCTGCTGGTCTGCCTGGTCATCGTCATTCTGCCGCTGCTGGTCATCGGCAGCTCGCTGATCCAGGAGGTGACGGCCGCCTACCAGCGGGTGCGCTCGGGGCAGCTGAACTTTGGCAACTATGCACAGCAAATCCTCGCGGCGCTGCCGCCCTGGGCGCTGGGGCTGCTCGACCGCATCAACCTGACGCAGCCCGCCGAACTGCAGGCGCGCCTAGCCACGCTGGGCGCGCAGGCCAGCCAGCTGCTGGCGACCAAGGCGGTGGACGTGGGGCAGGACACGCTGCAGTTCATCGTCAGCTTCGGCGTCATGCTCTACCTGCTGTACTTTCTGCTGCGCGACGGTCGCCACCTGGCCGCCCGCATCCGCGCGGCACTGCCGCTGGATGCGCACCACCAGCACGCGCTGTCGGAGAAATTCATCACCGTGATACGCGCGACGATCAAGGGCAATCTGGCGGTCGCCGCGGCCCAGGGTGCTCTGGGCGGGCTGATCTTCTGGCTGCTGGGCATCCAGGGGCCGGTGATGTGGGGCGTGCTGATGGCATTCCTGTCGCTGCTGCCCGCCGTCGGCGCCAGCCTGATCTGGGGGCCAGTGGCCATTTACTTTCTGGCCACGGGCGCAACCGGCCAAGGCCTGGTGCTGACCGCCTATGGCATTTTGGTGATCGGCCTGGTCGACAACGTGCTGCGCCCACTGTTGGTGGGCAAGGACACCAAGATGCCCGACTACGTGGTGCTGATCTCCACGCTGGGCGGCATGGCGCTGTTCGGGCTCACCGGCTTCGTCATCGGGCCGGCAATTGCGGCGCTGTTCATGGCCTGCTGGGATCTTTTTGCACCGCCGCCGGGCCACGCCCCCCGCGGCCGCGAATGACCGCGTTGCCCACGGGCCCGTCAGGGCCGAGGCGCGACGCCCGCGTGTGAGGTTCTAGAATCAGGGTATTCCACGAAGCCTCCCATACCACGTACCGCGTACCGATTTGTCATGACCCACGTCGTTTCCGAGAACTGCATCAAGTGCAAATACACCGATTGTGTGGACGTCTGTCCCGTTGATTGCTTTGTTGAAGGCCCGAACATGCTGGTCATCAACCCGGACGAGTGCATCGACTGCGCGGTCTGCGTCCCCGAATGCCCGGCCAACGCGATTTTTGCCGAGGAAGACCTGCCGTCCGACGAACTGGCCTTCATCAAGATCAACGCCGAACTGACGAACGCGCCCGGCTGGAAGACCATCACGCGCCGCAAGGGCGCGCTGCCAGACGCCGACGAGTTCAACGGCCAGCCGGGCAAGATCACCGAACTGCAGCGCTGACACGCCCGGCCGCAGGCACGCTTCGCGCACGCGGCCACTCCTGCTTCCCCTCTCCTTTTCTTCGCCTTCCCATCGATGGGCGGGCTTTTGCGTGCGCGAAGCGTAGTGCTTGCATGCAAGCGTGTCGATAGTCCGCCCTGAACAATTCCGTTTTCAACTGCCGGCAGGCTGGTGCTC
>PGEI01000103.1 GCA_002894305.1 Comamonadaceae bacterium CD01 | reverse complement strand
ACCCAAAGGTCGGAGGTTCAAATCCTTCTCGCGCAACCAATAAAATCAAAGGCTTACGATTTGTCGTAAGCTTTTTTTTGGTTATGTTCTCGTAAAGTGTTGAATCCTCCTCGTGCCTTGCCGTCGAATCCTTCATGTAGGGCTATCGGGAGATCCGAGGGTGTACAGAATTTGTGTAGACGGACAATTCATCGCCGGCGCAAGCCGGCAGTCCGTAAACAGGCAATTCCAGTATCAGGCTATCGTGCGGCGCAGGGGCTTTAAAGTGGCCAGCGGCACCTTCGAGAGCAAGCGCGACGCCCAGGATTGGGCCGCCACCATCGAGCCTGAGATGCGGCGCGGCATCTTCATCGATCGCAGCGAGGCAGAGTCCATGACACTGCGCGAGCTGTTGATGCGCTGCAGCGAAGAACTGCTCGCAAACGCGCGTATGGCAAGGCTCCTGAATTTGCGCGAGCCAGCCTTCGGGCCTGTACGCCGGGCCCCGGCTGGCGAATGACTCGGCGCCCAGCGCCCACAGCACTTATGTCATTGCTTTTGAGGCCAATGGTGTCAAATCGGCCAAGATCACGACACCATTCCAAGGACAATTGGCGGCTCGCTCAACTCGGCCACTGCGAGACGTATCTTTCTCAGATTCGCTTTCCATGAGCGGCAGCGCTCGCTCGGCTCAATACTGATACACCCCACGCCCCGTCTTGCGGCCCAGGCGGCCGGCGGCGACGTATTCCTTGAGCAGCGGGCAGGCGCGGTATTTGCTGTCGCCAAATTCCTGCAGGTAGACGTCCATCACGGCCAGGCACACGTCCAGGCCGACCATGTCGGCCAGCGCCAGCGGGCCGATGGGGTGGTTGCAGCCCAGCTTCATGCCGGCGTCGATGTCCTCGGGCGTGGCCAGGCCCTCGGCCAGCACGAAGAAGGCCTCGTTGATCATCGGCACCAGGATGCGGTTGACGACGAAGCCCGGGGCGTTCTTCACGGTGATCGGGCTCTTGCCCAGGCGCTCGGCCAGTGCCTTGACGCGGTCGTGCGTGTCGTCGGAAGTCTGCAGGCCGCGGATGATTTCCACCAGCGCCATCATCGGCACCGGGTTGAAGAAGTGCATGCCTATGAAGCGCTCTGCGCGGCTGGTGGCGGCGGCCAGCTTGGTGATCGAGATCGACGAGGTGTTGGAGGCGATGATGACCTCGGGTGCGACGAGGGCGTCGACCTGCTGCAGGATCTTGACCTTGAGCGTCTCGTTCTCGGTGGCGGCCTCGATGACCAGCTGCGCGGTCTTCAGCGCGTCGTACTGGGTGCTGCCCTTGATGCGTGCGAGCGCCGCGTCCTTGTCGGCGGCGGTGATTTTTTCCTTCTTGATCAGCCGATCCAGGCTGGCGGCCACGGTGGCGATGCCTTTTTGCACGGCGGCATCGGAGATGTCCACCATCACCACGTCGATGCCCTTGACCGCGCATGCCTGGGCGATGCCGTTGCCCATGGTGCCCGCGCCGATGATGCCCACTGTCGAAATCGTCATGTCAACCCCTGCCCGATGTTAAAAAGCCAATCAATCGTGCGATGTTAGCCCGTTTATCGTGCGGTGCAGCATCACAGGTGACATCCTCAGGAGAACGTATGTACGACTACATCGTGATCGGTGCCGGGTCGGCCGGCAGCGTGCTGGCCGGGCGGCTGACGCAGGAGCGCGGCGTGCGCGTGCTGCTGCTCGAAGCCGGCCCGCGCGACGACAGCGTGCTGATTCACTGCCCCGCGGGCCTGGCCGTGATGGCCGCGCGCGGCAGTTTCAACTGGGGCGAGACGACGGTGGCGCAAGAGGGGCTGGGCGGGCGCCGGGGCTACCAGCCGCGCGGCAAGGTGGTGGGCGGCTCCAGCTCGATCAACGCGATGATTTACATGCGCGGCCACGCCAGCGATTACGACTACTGGGCCGCAGAGGGCAACCCCGGCTGGGGCTGGGCCGACGTGTTGCCCTGGTTCAAGCGCGCCGAGGGCAACGAGCGCGGGCTGGACGACTGGCATGGCGACAGTGGCCCGCTTCACGTGGCCGACCTGCGCTCGCCAAGGCGGGTCAGTCGCTGCTTCGTCGAGGCCGGCGTACAGGCCGGCCACGCGCGCAACGATGACTTCAACGGCGCCCGGCTCGAAGGCGTGGGCCTGTACCAGGTCACGCACAAGAATGGCGAGCGCCACAGCGTGGCCAAGGGCTATCTCACGCCGCACCTGGGGCGCTCCAACCTGGCCCTGGTCACTGGCGCCCATGTCACGCGCATTCTGTTCGACGGGCAGCGGCGCGCCACCGGCGTCGAGTACCTGAAGGACGGCCAGGTGCACCGCGAACAGGTCACGCGCGAGGTGCTGCTGTGCGCCGGTGCGCTGCGTTCGCCGCACATCCTGCAGCTGTCGGGCGTGGGGCCGGGCGATCTGCTGCAGCGCCACGGCGTGGCCGTGGTGCACGACCTGCCGGGCGTGGGCCAGAACCTGCACGACCACCCGGACGTGGTGCAGGTGATGAGCGCACCGCGCCTGACCGATACCTTTGGCGTGTCGCCCAGGGGCGCGTGGAACCTGCTGCGCGCCGTGCTGCAGTGGCGCAGCGAGCGCACCGGGCTGCTGACGACCAACTTTGCCGAGGCGGGCGGCTTTCTCAAGAGCGACCCGGCGCTGGCCGTGCCCGACCTGCAGTTGCATTTCGTCGTCGGCAAGCTGATCAACCACGGGCGCACGCCCAGCTGGGGCCATGGCTATTCCTGCCATGTCTGCCTGCTGCAGCCCGACAGCCGCGGCAGCGTGCAGCTGGCCAGCGCCGATGCGCTGGCCGCGCCGCTGATCGATCCGGCCTTTCTGCAGGAAGAGCGCGACCTGCAGCGCATGGTGCGCGGAGTGCATCTGATGCGCGACATCCTGCGCCAGCCGGCACTGGCCGCACTGGGCGGGCGCGAGCTGGAGTATTCGGCACAGGCGCAGACCGACGAGGCCATTGCCCGGTTCATCCGCGACAAGGCAGACACGATTTACCACCCGGTCGGCAGTTGCCGCATGGGGCCGGGCGCGCTGGACGTGGTCGACGCCCAGTTGCGCGTGCACGGCGTGCAAGGCCTGCGGGTGGTGGACGCCTCGGTCATGCCGCGCATCACCAGCGGCAACACCAATGCGCCGACGGTGATGATTGCCGAGAAGGCGGCCGACATGATCTGCCGGCAGGCCGCTTGATCCCGGCGCTTTCGCCCCGCAGATGGCGGTAATGCCGAGGCCTGTCAAACAGGGGACAGCCGCAGGGGTTTTGTTGCAATGCAATAAAGGCAGGTCGGAACCCCTGCCCGATAGGAAATAGGAGCCTGCCGCCATGCCTGAACACATTCCCGCCCAAATGCCTTTGTTCGACGAGGTGCGCCAACGCCAGCACGAAGCCGCGCACGCGATGGACGCCAGCGTCAAGGGCCGCATGGCGCGCGCCGCCGGCGGCCTGTCGCCGATTGCGCTGGCGCTGGCGCAGGCCGACTGGGCGATGCACCTGATGGCCTCGCCGGGGCGCCAGTCGGTGCTGGCGCAGCGCGCCTGGGAGCTGGGCGCCCAGGCCTGGCAGCACGGCGTGATGGCACTGCCAGGCGACGAGCCCGACAAGGACGCGCGCTTTGCCGACCCGCTGTGGAACCAGTGGCCCTACCGCTGGCTGAAGGCCGGCTACCAGGCCAGCGACGCGTGGTGGCGCGAGGCCGCGCAGCAGTGCGGCGGCATGTCCAAGCACCACCAGCACATGGTGAATTTCTTCACCGGGCAGGCGCTCGATGCGCTGTCGCCGTCCAACTGGCTGCTCACCAACCCCGAGGTGCTGCGCCTGGCGCAGGAGACGGGCGGGCGATCGCTGCTCGATGGCTACCAGTACTTTCTGCAGGATCTGCAGGAATATTTCAACGCACGCTCCGATCCGTCGTCCGGGCGGCTGGAGCCGCTGCCCTACGCCGTGGGGCGCGACGTGGCGGTGACGCCGGGCAAGGTGGTGTTTCGCAACCACCTGATCGAGCTGATCCAGTACAGCCCCACGACCGGCAAGGTGCTGCCCGAGCCGGTGCTCATCGTGCCCTCGTGCATCATGAAGTACTACATCCTGGACCTGTCGCCGCACAACTCCATGGTCAAGTACCTGGTTGGCCAGGGCCACACGGTCTTCGTCATCTCCTGGCGCAACCCCGACGCCGGCGACCGCGACCTGAAGATGCAGGACTACCTCTCCAGCGGCGTGCTGGCTGCGCTGGCCGCGGTCAAGCAGCTCAGTGGCCGCCCGCGCGTGCATGCGCTGGGCTACTGCCTGGGCGGCACGTTCCTCGCGATCGTCGCGGCAACGCTGGGGCGGCTGGCGCACAAGCCAAGGAAGGCGCGCACCGAGCGCGAGCGCGAGCTGATCCCGGATGACCTGCCCGAGCTGGCTTCGGTCATCCTGCTGGCGGCGCAGACCGACTTCAGCGATCCCGGCGAGCTGGGCGTGTTCATCGACGCCGAGCAGCTGGCCACGCTGCGCCAGCGCATGAACGAGCGCGGCTACATGTCGGGGCGGCAGATGGGCGGCTCCTTCATCTACCTTGCCGCGCGCAGCCTGCTGTGGGGGCGCAACACGCGCCGCTACCTGATGGGCGAGGACGACGCCAGCTTCGACCTGATGAGCTGGAACGCCGACACCACGCGCCTGCCCGCGCGCATGCACGCCGAGTACCTGGACGCGCTGTTCCTGAACAACGCGCTGGCCTCGGGCCAGTACCGCTTTGCCGGCTCCACCGTGGCGCTGATGGACATTGACGCGCCCATGCTGGTCGTGGCGACGACGCGCGACCATGTCTCGCCCTGGAAGTCGGTCTACAAGATCCACCTGCAGACCAGCACCCAGCTGACCTTCGTGCTGGCCGAGGGCGGGCACAACGCCGGCATCGTCAGCGAGCCCGGCCATCCGCGGCGCAGCTACCAGATCGACTGCACCGAATGCAGCAACCAGGGCTGGGTCGACCCCGAGGACTGGAAACAGCACGCGCCGACGGTGCAGGGATCGTGGTGGGAGGCCATGCACGCCTGGATCGCCGAGCGCTCGGGCAAGCCGGTGGCGGCCAGGCCGATCGACCCGGCGCACGCGCTGGCCGACGCACCGGGCGACTACGTGATGGTGCGCTACGCCGACTGAGAACGGCGCCGCACCGCCTTCTTCAACCCAACCCGCAACGAAAGAACAGACGCCATGAGCAGCGAAACCGATACCGCACGGGACTGGATGGAGAGCGTCACCTACGACGAGCTGGCCGTGGGCCGCAGCGCGCGCCTGGTGCGCACCGTCACGCAGCGCGACATCCTGGCCTTTGCCGCCGTCTCGGGCGACATCAACCCCGCGCACCTGAACCCGCAGTACGCCAACGCCACGCTGTTCCACGGCGTGATCGCCCACGGCATGCTGTGCGCGTCGCTGATCTCGGCGCTGCTGGGCACGCAGCTGCCCGGGCCGGGGACGATTTACCTGGGCCAGCAGCTGTGGTTCACCAAGCCGGTGCACGTGGGCGACACGCTCACGGTGCAGGCCACCGTCAAGTCCAGGGACGACGAGAAGAAACACGTCGTGATGGACTGCCAGGTGACCAACCAGCATGGCGACCTGGTGCTGCACGGCGAGGCACACCTGCTGCCGCCCCAGCACAAGGAGCGCGTGCAGCGCATCAACGCGCCGCACCTGCAGCTGTTCGACCCCGAGGCGCGCTTCAACGCGCTGCTGGGCCAGGCCAAGGGCCTGCCGGCCGCGCGCTGCGCCGTCGTGCATCCGGTGGACGCGGGTTCCCTCCAGGGCGCCTTGAGCGCCGCCGCGCACGGTCTGATCGTGCCGGTGCTGATCGGCCCCGAGGGGCGCATCCGCCGCACGGCGGACGAGGCCGGGCTGTCGCTGGAGGGCGTGCAGGTCATCGCCGTCGAGCACAGCCACGCCGCGGCCGATCTGGCCGCGCAAATGGCCGCGCGCCAGGAGGTCGAGATGCTGATGAAGGGCAGCCTGCACACCGACGAGCTGCTGAAAGCCGTTCTGGCCCAGCCGCAGTTGCGCAGCGGCCGGCGCCTGTCGCACGTGTTCCGCTTCGACGCTCCGCTGTACGCCAAGCCGCTGTACATCACCGACGCAGCGATCAACATCGCGCCCAGCCTGCAGGACAAGGTCGACATCGTGCAGAACGCCATCGACTTCGTGCGCGTCATGGGCGAGGAGCAGCCGCGCGTGGCCATTCTGTCGGCCGTCGAGACGGTGACGCCCGCCATCGCCTCGACGCTGGACGCGGCCGCGCTGTGCAAGATGGCCGACCGCGGCCAGATCACCGGCGGCCTGCTGGATGGGCCACTGGCGTTCGACAACGCGGTGTCGATGGACGCGGTGCGCATCAAGGGCATTACCTCGTCCGTCGCCGGCCAGGCCGACATCCTGGTCGCGCCAGATCTGGAGAGCGGCAACATGCTGGCCAAGCAGCTCGAATACCTGGCCGGCGCCAGCGGCTCGGGCCTAGTGCTGGGCGCGCGCGTGCCCATTGCGCTGACCAGCCGCGCCGACGGCGAGCGCGCCCGCGCCTCGTCGGCCGTGCTGGCATTGCTGGTCGCCCACGCCCAGCGCCGGCAGCGCCAGGCCGACGCCTGGAAGCAGGGCTGATTCCCTCCAACTTTGCACACGATTCAACATGGCCATTCTTGCCGTCAACGCCGGTTCGTCCTCGCTCAAGTTCTCGCTGCATCCTTTGAAAAACGGCGAGGTGCTGCCCGACATCCTGTCGGGCCAGGTCCAGGGCCTGGAGCCCGGCGGCACGCCCGCGCTGGACTGGCAGCTGCGCGGCCTGCACCACCATGAGACGCTGCCCCCCACCGACCCCGAGCAGGCGTTCGCCGCCGCGCTGCAGCGCCTGGGCGAGCTGCTGACCACGTTCGAGGGCGCGGGCGCACGCATGCAGGCCGTGGCCCACCGCGTGGTGCACGGCGGAGGCGTGTACACGGGCAGCGTGCTGGTGACCGACGCGGTGCTGGAGCAGCTGGCGCGCTTCAACTCGATGGCGCCGCTGCACCAGCCGCACAACCTGCTGGGCATACGGCGGCTGCGCGCGGCGTTTTCCGGCGTGCCGCAGGTGGCGTGCTTCGACACCGCCTTTCACGCCCACATGCCCGAGGTGGCGGCCATGTTTGCGCTGCCCGCCAGCGTGCGCGAGCAGGGCGTGCGCCGCTACGGCTTTCACGGGCTGTCCTATCAGTACATCCTGTCGGTGCTGCAGAAGAAGACGCTGCGCGCGAGCGGGCGCGTCGTGATGGCCCACCTGGGCAACGGCGCCAGCCTGTGCGCGGTGCGCGACGGCGCGAGCGTGGCGACGACCATGGGGTTTTCCGCGCTCGACGGGCTGATGATGGGCACGCGCAGCGGCGCGCTCGATCCCGGCGTGCTGCTGTACCTGCTGGAGCAGGGCTGGGAGCGCGCGCAGATCGAGGCACTGCTGTACAAGCAGTCGGGACTGCTTGGCGTGTCGGGCATCTCGGCCGACATGCGCCGCCTGCGCACCGAGGCCGCCGACGGCAACGACGACGCGCACCGCGCCATCGACCTGTTCACCCACCGCGTGGTGCGCGAGACGGGGGCGCTCACCGCCTGCCTGCAGGGCATGGACTTGCTGGCCTTCAGCGGCGGCATTGGCGAGAACGACGCCGTGCTGCGCGCGCAGGTCTGCGCCCAGCTGGGCTGGATGGGGCTGCGCATCGACGCGGGCCGCAACCGCCTGGCCAGCGGCCACGACAAGGGGCATGGCAATGGCGCGGCGTCCATGGCCATCCACGCGGCCGACAGCCGCATCGAAGTGTGGGTGGTGCCGACCGACGAGGGGCGCGTCGCCGCGCGCGAGGCGGCGGCGCTGCTGGCGGCGCAGCAGCCGATCTCCGCCTGACCAAAGCGCCTACTGGAACGCCACTTCGGCAAAGCTGCGCAGCTTGCGGCTGTGCAGGCGGTCGACGCCGCCGGCGCGCAGGATGTCGATGGCGCGCATGCCGATGCGCAGGTGCTGGTCGACGCGGTCGCGGTAGAACTGGTCGGCCATGCCGGGCAGCTTGATCTCGCCGTGCAGCGGCTTGTCGCTGACGCACAAGAGCGTGCCGTAGGGCACGCGAAAGCGAAAGCCGTTGGCGGCAATCGTTGCGCTCTCCATGTCCAGCGCCACCGCGCGGCTCTGGCTGAAGCGCCGCTGCGGCAGGTTGCCCTGCAGCAGCTCCCAGTTGCGGTTGTCGGTGCTGGCCACGGTGCCGGTGCGCATGATGCGCTTGAGCTGCTCGGGCGCCACCTGCGAGACGTCGGCCACCGCCTGCTCCAGCGCCACCTGGATCTCGGCGAGCGCCGGCAGCGGCACCCACAGCGGCAGCTCCTCGTCCAGCACATGGTCCTCGCGCACGTAGGCGTGGGCCAGCACATAGTCGCCCAGCTGCTGCGTGTGGCGCAGGCCGGCGCAGTGGCCCAGCATCAGCCAGGCGTGCGGACGCAGCACGGCAATGTGGTCGGTAATCGTCTTGGCGTTGGCCGGTCCCACGCCAATGTTGACCATGGTGATGCCCGCATGCCCCGGGCGTACCAGGTGGTAGCCGGGCATTTGCGGCAGGCGCGCGGGGGCGGCGCCCAGCGCGTCGGCGGCCTCGGCTGGCAGGCCCACGCGGCGTGTGACGACGTTGCCCGGCTCGACGAAGGCGGTGTATTCGCTTGCCGGGTTGGCCATCTCCTCGCGCCCCAGGCGCACGAATTCGTCGATGTAGAACTGGTAGTTGGTGAACAGCACGAAGTTCTGGAACCACTCGGGCTGGGTGCCGCTGTAGTGGCGCAGCCGGTGCAGCGAATAGTCCACGCGCGGCGCAGTGAACAGCGACAGCGGCAGCGCCTCGCCCGGGTGCGGTTGCCAGGTGCCGTTGGCAATGCCGTCGTCCATGGCCGCCAGGTCGGGCAGGTCGAACAGGTCGCGCATCAGCTGGCGCCGCTCGGGCGAGAGCTGGCCTTCGACATGGTCGTGCTCGGAGAACGAGAAGTGGATCGGGATGGGTTGCGCGCTGGTGCCCACCTCCAGATCCACGCCGTGGTTGGCGCGCAGCAGCGAGAGCTGCTCCAGGTAGTAGCTGGCAAACAGGTCGGGGCGGGTGAGCGTGGTCTCGTAATGCCCCGGTCCCTCGACGAAGCCATAGGCCAGGCGCGAGGGCGCGCGCGCCACCGTGTGCGTGTGCACGCGCACGAAGGGGTAGCAGGCGCGCACCGGCTGCGAGGGCGTCTCGCCGGCGACGAAGCGCTGCATGGCCAGGCGCAGGTGCGCCACCTGCTGCTGGTAGATGTGCTGGATCTGCGCCAGCGCGGCGGCCGGGTCGCTGTGGCGCGAGGGGGCGATGAAGTCGGGCGTGAGCGGCATGGGCGCCATTGTCCACGCTTCATGTGACGCTGGCGTGACGCGGCGGCTCTGGTGTAATCGCGGCCATGCCTGACTTTGCGACCGCCACTCCCTTGGTGCGCTGGCTCACGCCGCACCGCCTGCTGCGCGCCTCGGTGGCCGTGGCCGTGCTCACCATCGTGCTCAAGACGCTGGCCTGGTGGGTCACCGGCTCGGTCGGCCTGCTGTCGGACGCGCTCGAATCCTTCGTCAACCTCGCCGGTGCGATGTTCGCGCTGGCGATGGTGACGATCGCCGCGCGCCCGGCCGACGCCGAGCACCCCTACGGCCACCACAAGGCCGAGTATTTCTCCGCCGGCTTCGAGGGCATTTTGATCGTCGGCGCCAGCATCGCCATCCTGTGGGCGTCGGCGCTGCGCTTTCTGCACCCGCAGCCGCTGGAGCAGCTGGGTTGGGGCCTGGCGCTGTCCATCGTCAGCACCGGCATGAACGGGCTGCTCGCCTGGGTCATGCTGCGCGCGGCGCGCGTGCACCGCTCGGTGGCGCTGGCGGGCGACGCGCGCCACCTGATCACCGACGTCTGGACCTCGGCGG
Organism: Comamonadaceae bacterium CD01; assembly: GCA_002894305.1. Lineage (GTDB taxonomy): Bacteria > Pseudomonadota > Gammaproteobacteria > Burkholderiales > Burkholderiaceae_C > Comamonas_C > Comamonas_C faecalis. Next base: position 2,289 of record PGEI01000103.1, on the reverse strand, counting down.
GCGTCGTCGTCGGGCTGGTCGCGGCCAACACCACCGGCTGGCTGTGGCTCGACCCGCTGGTGGCCGTCGGCGTGGCGCTCAATATCTTGAAGGAGGGCGGCGCGCTGGTCTGGCAGGCCTCGCAAGGACTGATGGACGAGGCGATGGAGCAGAAGCTGCTGGCGCCAGTGGAGGCGGCGCTGGCGCGGCGCAGCCAGGCCGCCGGCGGCCACCTGTACTTCGACAACCTGACCTCGCGGCGTGCCGGCGCGCGCAGCTTCCTCGACCTGCACATGCACGTGCCGGCGCACTGGACGCTGGGGCGCGCGGCGGCCGCGCGCGCCGAGGTCGAGGCCGAGCTGATGGCGCTGGTCCCCGGCCTGTACGCCACCATCGAGCTGCTGCCCGAGGGCGCGGAAACCGTGTTCGAGCAGACCGAGGCGCAGGATGGCCCGGGCGCCCAGCAGAAGGACGCCCCATGATCAGTGTGCTGCAGCGCGTGAGCCAGGCGCGCGTGGAGGTGGACGGCCAGGCCGTCGGCCGGATCGGCCCCGGCCTGCTGGTGCTGGTGTGCGCCGAGCAGGGCGACACCGAGGCCGAGGCCGACAGGCTGCTGGCCAAGGTGCTCAAGCTGCGCATCTTTGCCGACGACGCCGGCAAGATGAACCGCAGCGTGCAGGATCTGGACGGGCAGGGAGCGTGCGGCGGCCTGCTCATCGTCAGCCAGTTCACCCTGGCCGCCGACACGCGCAGCGGCAATCGCCCCGGCTTCAGCCAGGCGGCGGCGCCAGCCGAGGGCGAGCGCCTGTACGACCACTTCGTGACCCGGGCGCGCGCCGCGCACCCGCAGGTGGCCACCGGGCGCTTTGGCGCCGACATGCAGGTGCACCTGGTCAACGACGGGCCGGTGACGATACCGCTGCGCATTGCGCCGGCGGGCGGCGATTGACCCTCGGGAAAATAGCCCCATGCGGTTTGCCACCAGGAAGAAAAGGCATTCCCCATCGGAAGTCTGACCTTGCCCTCGCGTTGCGCCCATCCCCTTCTTTGCTTGTTTGACCCATGGTTGCAACCTTCATCGTCGGCATGCTGTGCACGCACTTGCTGTGCTTTGCCGTCATGTTCTGGCTCATCAGCACGCGCCTGCAGGGCGACAAACTGGGCATGGGTGCGTTTGCCGCCGGCAACGCCATGCTGGGCTTCGCCTATGTGCTGCAACTGCTGGGCGGGCCGCCGGGCTGGAACGCGGCGAGCGCGCTCAACCACACGCTGACCCTGTGCGTGCCCCTGGTGTACGTGGTCGGCGGACTGCGGTTCTTTGGCCGCGCGGCGCCTTTGCTCCGGCCGCTGCTGTGGTGGGCGCTGGCCTATACGGCGGCGCAGGTGCTGGTGCAGTGGCTGGCGGGGCCGGTGGCGCGCTACGCCATGCTGTCGTTCGTCTCGGCGCTGGCGTTTCTCGCCATGACCGCGGCCGTGGTGCAGGCCATGCGTGGCGTCGCCCGGGATTTGCGGGTGGAGATGGGCCTGTTTGCGCTGCTGATTGGCGGGCTGTGTCTGCTCAACGTCGCCAAGGGTGTGCTGGTGGCCCGGGACGGGCTGCAGGCGCTGGACATGGGCCAGCGCCTACAGATCGTGTTCTACGTCTACATGACTTTTCTGGCCACGGTGCTGGCGCCATCGATGATCTGGCTGGTGCTGCGCCGCCTGACCGATGCGCTGCGCGATGCGGCGGGACGCGATCCGCTCACCCAGTTGCTCAACCGGCGCGGCCTGCTGGCCGGGCTGCAGGGGCATTTCAGCGCACGCGCCGCCGGGCATGTGCGGCTGCTGTTGCTGGACATCGACCATTTCAAGCGCATCAACGACACCCATGGCCACCAGGCCGGCGACCAGGTGCTGTGCCACGTGGCCGAGGCGCTGCGCCAGACGCTGCGCCATGGCGACCTGGCCAGCCGCACCGGCGGGGAGGAGTTCGTCGTCGTCTGCGCCGATGCGGACGACGCAGGCGTGATGCGCCTGGCCGAGCGGCTGCGCGTGGCCATCGCGCAGCAGGCCGTTTCACGATCGGGGGCGCAAGGGCCGCTGCGCTGCACCGTGACCATCGGGATCTCGCAGGTCTTGCGCGGCGTGGATGGGGTGGAGGCCGCCCTGCAGGAGGCCGATGCCGCGCTCTACCGGGGCAAGAAGGCAGGGCGCAACCGGATCGAGTGGGCGCATGGCGGGGCGCTGCAGCAGGCCGCGCCTTCGCCGGCCGTCATTGCTTGATTCCATTTCTATATCAACCGATTACTTTGTCGGCTTCGCTTGTCG
>PGEI01000102.1 GCA_002894305.1 Comamonadaceae bacterium CD01 | reverse complement strand
GTCTGCGCTTCACCTTCGCGTACTCGATCGATATAGAAATGGAATCAGCTGACGCGGGCGGGGTGGTAGGGGCGGGGCGCGCCCAGGAATTCGCGCCAGCTCGGCGGGCTGCGGTCGCCCTCGTCGCGCAGGCCGTATTGCTGCGCCAGCTCGGCGACGATCAGGGTCTGGCCGCTGCGCCCGGCCAGTTGTGCGTCGCGCCACAGCGCTGCAATGGTGCGGCCGACGAACTGCGGGCTTTCGCTGCGCGCCATGAAGTCGCCATAGGCGTCGCTGCGCTGGCGCGCGGCGATCTCGGTGCGCTCGGTGCGCTGCACGCCCAGCCACAGCGACAGCGCGGCCACGCCCGTGCCTTCGAAGTCGACGGCCATATCAAAGGCCATCTTGTCGCAACCGGCCTTTTGCGCGCCGTAGGCCGGGCCGTGCATGTAGCAGCCGGCGCCAAAGCTGGAGGTGAAGACGAGCAGCGCGCCGCCGTCTCGCCCCGCGGCCAGCAGCAGCGGCGCGGCGTGGTGGCTGGCGACATAGTGCGAGCGCAGGCCGACGTCGAGCATGCGCGCCTGGGTCAGCGGCTTTTCCCAGAACGGGCCGGGCGCGATCAGGCTGTCGTCGATGGCCAGCGCGTTGTTGACCAGGATGTCGATGCGGCCCTGCTCCTGCCCGATGCGCTTGAACAGCGCGGCCACCTGCGCGTCGTCGGCGTGGTCGCAGGCGACGGCAATGCCGCGCCCGCCGGCGGCGGTGACGGCCGCCGCGCTGCTGTGGATGGTGCCGTGCAGCGGCTCGCCGGCGAGCTGCTGCTCGCCCTCGCGCGTGCTGCGCCCGGTGACGTAGACGGTCATGCCGGCGGCGCCCAGCGCCTGGGCAATGCCCTGGCCAACGCCGCGGCTGGCGCCGGTGACGACGGCCACGCCGCCGGTGGGGGAAGAAGTCATGGGGCGAGAGTCCTTCGGTGTCGGTGGCGCGGTGCGGATCAGGCGGTGCAGTGGGCCGCGGCCAGCTTTTGCAGCTGGCGCTTGTCGACCTTGTTGGATGCGTTCATCGGGAACGCATCGAGCTGCAGCACGTGGCGCGGCACCTTGTAGTTGGCCATGTGGGTGCGCGACCAGGCGATCAGGTCGGCCGCGGGCAGGCTCTTGCCGCCGCGCGTGATGACGCAGGCGCAGCCCACCTCGCCCATGCGCTCGTCGGGCACGCCGACGACGGCCACCTGGGCGATGTCGGGGTGGTCGGCCAGCAGGCGTTCGATCTCGGCCGGGTAGCAGTTGAAGCCGCCGACGATGAACATGTCCTTGAGCCGGTCGGTGATGCGCAGGTAGCCGCGCTCGTCGAGCACGCCGACGTCGCCGGTGTGCAGCCAGCCGTCGGCGTCGATGGTCTTGCGCGTGGCCTCTTCGTCCTGGAAGTAGCCCTGCATCACGTGGTAGCCGCGCAGCAGCACCTCGCCGGGCTGGCCGGTGGGCACGTCGCGTCCGTCTTCGTCTGCGCAGCGCACCTCGGTGCCGGGCAGGGCGCGCCCGCAGGTGCTGGCCACGGTCTCGGCGCTGTCGCTGGGGTCGCACAGCGTGGCGCAGCCGCCGCACTCGGTCAGGCCGTAGGCGGTGGTCACGTTGGCAATGCCCAGCTCGTCGCGCATGCGCCGGATCAGCACCGGCGGCACGCTGGCGGCGCCGGTGACCGACGAGCGCAGCGACGACAGATCGAAGTCCGCCAGGCGTGGGTGCGCCAGCATGGTCAAAAACAGCGTGGGCGGGCCGGGCAGAAAGCTGATGCGTTCGCGCGCGATGCGCGAGAGCACCGCCTCGGCGTCGAACACCTGCTCGGGGTAGACCGTGGCGCCGCGCACGAAGGCCGCGACCCAGCCGGCCTTGTAGCCAAAGGTGTGGAAGAACGGGTTGACGATCAGGTAGTGGTCATCCGCGCCCAGGCCGACCACGCGCGACCATTCGTCGAACGCGCGGATGGTGGGGCCGTGCGCCGCCATCACGCCCTTGGGGCGGCCGGTGGTGCCCGAGGTGAACATCAGGTCGGCGGTGCTGTCCGCGGTCAGCGCGGCCACGCGCGCGTCGACCCGGGCCGGGTCCACGCCGTCTGCGCGCGCCAGGAACTGCTGCCAGCCCAGGTCGCCCGGCTGGCTGATGCCCGCGCGCGTGTCGCCGCGCAGCACGACGACGTGGGCCAGCGTCCCGGGGCGGCAGTCCTGCAGGAGCGCCGGGTAGTACTGGTTCAGGAAGTCGCCGATGCACAACAGTACGCGTGCGCCGCTGCGCTCGAGGATGTCGGCCGCCTCCACGCCTTTCATGCGAGTGTTGAGCGGCACGAGCACCGCGCCCGCGGCATGTACGCCGCAGGCGGCGACTATCCATTCATGGATGTTGGGCGCCCACAGCGCCACGCGGTCGCCGGCCTGCACGTCCAGCGCCATCAGGCTGCGCGCCACGTCGCGGCTGGCCTGGTGCAGCTGGGCGTAGGTGAGGGTGGTGTCGCCGTCGACGATGGCGGCCCTGTCGCCGTGCTGCTGCGCCGAGCGGGCGATCAGCTGCGGCAGCGTGGCCGGCAGGTGCGGGGGATGGGGGTAGCGAGGGGTCTCAGCAGACATGGGAAGGGTCACTCCGGAAACTGAATGCGCAGCTTTTTGCTGGTGGGCAGGGCCTGGCAGGCCAGCGTCCAGGCCTTGGCCAGGTCTTTCTTGTCCAGCACCTCGTTGTGGCGCAGGTGGACGCTGCCCTCCTTGACCTGGCACATGCACGAGGCGCACAGGCCGGCCTGGCAGGAATGGGGCGCGTTGATGCCTTCGCGCAGCGCCGCGGCCAGCACGGTCTCGGTGCCGGCGCAGCGCAGGTGGTAGGTCTGGCCGTCCAGCAGCAGCTCGATCTCGGCCTCGTCCACCGCGTCTGGCACCGGCGCGGCGGCGAGGGCGGGCGTGCTGCCGTCGTCCTCTTCGGGCAGCGAGGCGAAGCGCTCGACGTGGATGTGCTCCTGCGGCATCTCCAGCGCCTGCAGCGCGCTTACCGCCGCGTCCATGAACGGGCCGGGCCCGCAGATGAAGGCCTGCGCCGCCTGGCGGTGGCGCGCCAGCTCGGCCAGCTGCGCCACCGACGGCACGCCCTGCACCGAGTCGAGCCAGTGGATGACCTGCAAGCGCGTGGGGTAGGCCGCGGCCAGCGCGTTGAGCTCTTCGCGGAAGATGACCGAGCGCTCGTCGCGGTTGGCGTACAGCAGCGTGATGCGCCCCTCGCCGTGGTGCAGCGCGGTGCGCAGGATGGAGTAGACCGGGGTGATGCCGCTGCCGCCGGCCAGCAGCAGGAAGTCGCCCTCGAGGCGCCGCGGCGTGAACACGCCGGCGGGCGCCATGACCTCGATGCTGTCGCCCACGCGCAGCTGGTCGCAGACCCAGTTGGAGCCGCGCCCGCCCTGCACGCGCTTGACCGTGACGCGCGGCGACTCGTCGATGCTGGGCGCGCTGGACATCGAGTAGCAGCGCGGCAGCCAGCGCCCGTCCATGGGCAGGCGCAGCGTGAGGAACTGCCCCGGCTTGTAGGCAAAGGCGCCGGCCAGTTCGGGCGGCACGGCAAACACCAGGGACTTGCTGTCGGAGGTTTCCTCGACGATCGCCTGGATCGTCAGGCTGTGGTAGCGCGGTGCGGAGGTAGCCATGCTCACAGCCCCATGCCGAGGATGGCGCTGTCGGCGCGGATCTCGGCTCCGTTGATCGCGCTGGACGCGTCGCTTGCGAGGAACACCATCACCTGCGCGATCTTGTCGGGCATGGTGGCGCGGCCCTTGGGGTTGGCCTTGGGGTCGAACAGCAGGTACTTGGCCGGCACGCCCGGGGCGCTGGCCTGCATCATCGGGGTGTAGATGCCGTCCGGGTGCACCGAGTTGGCGCGAATGGCCAGGCCGTTGGCGCGGCAGTACAGCGCCGTGGCGCGCGTGATGGCGCCGACGGCGGCCTTGGAGGCGCTGTAGGCCAGGTAGTTCTCGACCGGCAGCCACGACGACACCGAGGCCATGTTGACGATGCTGCCGCCGCGCTCCTTCATGGCCGCGACGGCCTGCTGGCAGCCCAGGAAGACCGAGCTGGCGTTGACCTGCATGAGCTGCTGGAACTGCGCCAGCGTGGCGGTCTCGACGTTGCCCGGGATCAGGATGCCGGCGTTGTTGACCAATATGTCCAGCCCGCCAAAGCGCTGTTGCGCGGCGGCAATGGCGGCCTGCCAGTCGGCCTCCTGCGTCACGTCGTGGCGCACGAAGGCGGCGTTGTCGCCGCACTCGGCCGCCAGCGCCTGGCCCGCGGCTTCGTTCACGTCGCTGATGATCACGCGCGCGCCCTCGCGCAGCAGCAGGAGCACCACCTCGCGGCCCACGCCGCTGGCCCCGCCGGTGACGAGGGCAACCTTGTTTTCTACTTGTCCCATGGCATGACCTTTTTGCAATTGTCTTGATCGCTGTTGGCGCTGATTGAGGATGGGTCAGAGCCCGTTTTTTCTCCTTCCCCCTCTGGGGAAAGGCAGGGATGGGGCCGGGAGCGCCGGCATCTTGCCGGCATTCCAATGCAAGCGCCGCTGGCCCCCACCCCAACCCTCCCCCAGAGGGGGAGGGAGTGAATGCCGGCGCTGCAGTGGGCCTGCATACGCTAGGCCAACGCCGCGGCGCGCCCGGCGCGGCGGCCCGAGAAGACGCAGTCGGCCAGCGACAGCCCGCTGATGTAGCGCGACGACGCCAGGCCAATGGCCGTGCGCCCGGCGGCGTACAGGCCGGGAATGGGCTGGCCCGCACTGCCCAGTACCTGGCCGCTGGCCTCGTCGACGCGCAGCCCGCCCAGGCTGAGCGTGGCCAGCGGAAACAGCGGGTTGCCGATGGAAATGTCCATGGCCAGCAGCGGCCCGGCCAGCGCGTGGCGCATGTCGGCGGACTTGCCGAAGGCGTCGTCGCCCGCACCCTGCGCGGCAGCGTTGGCGGCGGCAATGCTGGCTTCGAGCCGCGCCGGGTCGGCGCCAATGCGTGCGGCCAGTGCGGCGGCGTCGGGCGCCTTGACCGCCTTGAGCCACATCATGGCCAGCGCCGGCAGCGACTGGAAGGCCCACAGACCGCCGAACAGGCACTGGCGTGTGGCGCGCCGGCGCAGGCCGGCGTCCAGGATCAGCCAGGCCTTGCCGCCCTGGTGCTCGACCAGCTCGTGGCCCAGCGTGGCGCCGTAGACCTGCTCGTTGCAAAAGCGCTCGCCGGCACGGTTGACCACGACGCCCTGCGGCCAGACCGCGGGCGGCGTGATGAAGCGCCAGCAGGAGATGTTGTCCAGACCGCTGCTGGCAGCGCCCACGCTCTGGCCCAGGCGCAGGCCGCTGCCGTCGCAGCCGGCGTCGCCGATGGGCCAGCCGCGGCGCGTGTGCGGCGCGTGCTGGGCGATCAGCTCGGGGTTGAAGATGTAGCCACCGGTGCTGAGCACGACGCCGCGGCGCGCCTGCACCAGCAGCGGCTGGGCCGCTTCGCGCTCCAGGCGCGCGGCCTCGCGCAGGCAGGCCTTGGCCTTGGCAGCGCGGAACGTGCGGTGGCGGCGGTATTGCGCATGCAGCTGCGCATGGCGGCGGGTGCGCGGGTCGCCGGGCGGCATCTGCCAGACCTCGACGCCGACCACCCGCGCGGGCTGGCCGTCCTCGCCGGCCTCGCACACCAGGCGGCGCACGCTGGCCTGCAGCAGCGTCTGCGCGCCGGCGCCGGTCGTGGCCACCTGCAGCGCCGCGTACAGCGTGGCGCCGGACTGGCCCTTGGCGACGACGCGGTGGCCGCGCGGCGCGCTCTTGTGGCCGGGCGGCAGATGGGTGGCGTAGGCGGGGACGATCTCGTTGCCCGAGTAGTAGAGGAACTTGCCGTCGGGCGGGTACGAGGTCTTGTGGTCGGGCATGGCGGCGCCAAAGCGCACGCCGTGGCCCTCCAGCCATTGCTGGTTGGCGACGCTGTCCTGGCAGAAGCGCTGCAGCGTCGCGTCGCTGACCGCGTCGCCCACCTCGTGGCGCAGGTAGCCGTGCATCGCCTCGGGCGAGTCGCTGAAGCCCGCTTCGCGCTGCTGCGCCGTACCGCCGCCGGCGTAGACCACGCCGCCCGACAGCGCACTGGCGCCGCCGCCCTCGAAACGGTCGATCACCAGCACGCTGGCGCCGTCCTGGCGCGCCTGCAGCGCGGCGCAGGCACCGGCCGCCCCCCAGCCGACGACAACCACGTCGGCGCTGGCATGCCAGTCCAGGCGACTGCCGGGCGCGACGCACAGCGGCGCCGTGGTGGGAGTGACGGTGCTGCGCGTGCCGCTGCCTGTGTTCATGCGGTTTGCTCCAGCAGGTCGGTGCGCTCAAGCGCAATCGGCTTGCCGGTGATGTGGGCGATGGCTCGGAAGGCGAACGTCATTGCCGGGCCCAGCGTGGAGCCGGCGCCGGGGTAGGACGGGCCCATGACCGAGGCGCTGTTGTTGCCCACGCAGTACAGGCCTTCGATCGCCTCGCCATCTTCGCGCAGCACGCGCGCGTCGCGGTCGGTCAGCAGGCCGCCCTTGGTGCCGATGTCGCCGGGGTTGAGCTTCATGGCGTAGAACGGCCCCTTCTCGATGGGCGCCAGGTTGGGGTTGGGCTTGACGTTGACGTCGCCGTAGTAGCGGTCGAACACGTTGTCGCCGCGGCCGAAATCCAGATCCTTGCCGGTCTTGGCAAATTCGGTCATGCGTTTTGCGCTGGCCGCCAGCCCCTGCGGGTCGACGCCGATTTGCTGCGCCAGCTCCTCCAGCGTCTCGCCCTTCCAGTACACCGTGCCCAGCCAGCTCTTGCGCAGCCGGCTGTCGGGCACGGCCATGGCGGGCATGATGGGGCCGATGGGGTAGTTGGCGCGGAAGGTGGCGTCGAAGACGATCCATGCGGGAATGGCGCAGCCCGTCTTGTCGTTGTTGGCGAACATGGCCTGCTGGAACTCGGGGTAGGGCCCCGATTCGTTCAGAAAGCGCTCGCCGCGGCCGTTGACCACCATGCAGCCGGGCATGGAGCGCTCGACGAACATGGCGCGGTTTTTCTCTTCCTTGGGCACGAAGATGGTCGGCGCGCCCCAGGTGTGCTCCATCAGGCGCAGCGCGCCGCCCAGCGCCGCGCCGGCGCGGATGGCGTCGCCGGTGTTGGCCTCGGGGGGCGTGGCGGTCCATCCCTGGTCGGTGGGCTTGGGCAGGTATTGTTCGCGCATCTGCTGGTTGCGCTCGAAGCCGCCCGCGGCCAGCACCACGGCGCGCCGCGCGGTCACGGCCACGTCCTGGCCGCCCCGCTGCACCACGACGCCGGTCACGCGGCCGTCTTTTTCGGTCAGCGACTGCAGCGGGGATTCCAGCCACAGCGTGATGCCGCGCTTGCGCAGCGCGGTGAACAGGCCGCCCAGCAGCGCCTGGCCGCCGGTCAGGCGGCGGTCGCGTTTGGTTTTATTGCGCCAGGGGTAGTCCAGGTAGTAGCGCGCCATCATCCACAGCAGCACGAACTTGGCCTTGCGCTCGCGCGCCAGCATGGTGCGCGCCTCGAAAGCGTTGATGTGCATGCGCCCCAGCACCAGCTGGCCCGGGCTGGTGGGGCGCAGCAGCTCCAGATCCTGCACGCCCAGTTTGGCGGCGTTGAAGTCCATCGGATCCATGGTGCGCCCGCCGGGCATGGCGCCGTCCAGCGTGGGGTAGTAGTCGGCGTAGGAGGGCACGCAGCGGTAGGGCACGCCGATCTCGGCCAGGTAGCGCGCCATCTGGCGCGCGGTTTCGACGTAGGCCAGGATGCGGTCGTCGCTGGACAGGCCGCGCGCGCAGGTTCGGACGTAGTGAAACGCCGCTTCGATGCTGTCGCGCAGCCCGGCCTTGGGCATGTCGTGGTTGTCCGGAATCCAGATGCCGCCGCCGCTGATCGCGGAGGTGCCGCCCAGCAGCGCGGTTTTCTCGACCACCAGGGGTTTGAGCCCCTGGTCGGCTGCGCGGATGGCGGCCAGCAGCGCACCGGCGCCCGAGCCGACGACGACGACGTCAAATTCGTTCTGTTCCACCTTGTTTCCTCGTTATCTATGTTGTGTGAGCGGGTGCTTGAAACTGACGCGCTTCAGGCCAGCAGCAGCCGTGCAAGGGCCGCCCCGCCGCACCGGCTGCGTTCCCTCTCCCGGCGCGCGCAGCGCCTCAGGAGGGCTATCAGATGTACGGGTCAGCGTTGGGCAGGCCCAGCATCACCGCGCCGTGGGCGCGCACGTAGGCGTCGGTGTTGTTGGCGATGTGGCCGCGGCCGGTGGCGATGTCGCGCAGCACGCGCTCGATCGGGTTGGACTTGAAGGTGCCCGAGGCGGCGCAGGCGCGCATCAGCTCGTTGACGCAGTCAAACGTGAGCTTGGGCACGCTTGCGGCCTGGGCACGCTGCATCAGGCGCTCTTCGACCGGCATCGCGTCGCCCGTCTTGGCGCAGTGCACGATGCGCGCGTAGTTGCGGTACAGCACCAGCTTGAGCTGGTCGCTGGTCATCATGGCCTCGGTCACCGCCTGCTGGGCGTTGGTGTCCTGTGCCATCTTGATGCCGTGCTTGCCGATGTGCGCGATCGAGCGCTGGCGAAAGCTCTCGATGGCGCCGTCGAGCGCGCCGATGCAGGCCGACGACACCGCGCGCTGGAACACCTGGGTGAACGGGATGCGGTAGAGCCAGCCGGGGTTGGTGGCGCGGCCGGGGCAGCCAGCGTCGCTGTGGTCGTTGGTGCGCTGGGTGCGGTGCTCGGGGACGAACACGTCCTCGACCACGATGTCGTGGCTGCCGGTGCCGCGCAGGCCCAGCACGTCCCAGTTTTCCTCGATGCGGTAGTCCGACTTGGGCAGCAGGAAGGTGGTGTGCTCCAGCGCGCCCGAGCCGTCCTTCTTGGGCAGCAGGCCGCCCAGGAACAGCCAGTCGCAGTGCTCCGAGCCGGTGGAAAAGCCCCAGCGGCCGCTGAAGCGGTAGCCGCCCTCTACGGGCTTGGCCTGGCCGGTGGGCATGTAGGTGGAGGCGATGCGCACGCTGGTGTCCTGGGCCCACACGTCCTGCTGGGCCTGCTCGGGAAACAGCGCCAGCTGCCAGGGGTGAACGCCCAGCACGCCATACATCCAGGCGGTGGACATGCAGCCCTCGGCCAGCGTCATCTGGATGGTGTAGAAGACGCGCGGGTCGAGCTCGTAGCCGCCAAAGCGCTTGGCCTGCAGCACGCGGTACAGGCCGGCGTCGGCCAGGGCGGCGATGGTCTCGGGCAGCACGCGGCCGTCGCGGTCGGCCGCGTGGGCGCGCTCGGCCAGCATCGGCACGAGGGCGCGCGCGCGCTCGATCAGCATCTGTGCGTCGGGGGTCAGGTAATCGTCTTGGGTGGTGGTCATGCGGTGTCTCCGGAGGGGAAATGTCCATGGCGGGGGGCGGCCGCCATGGGGTTTGGACATATCGTCCGTGCTGGCCTGGTTTCGTTCATCGTCCGGACGGACTAACGGCTGGCGATGGGCGAAAAAACCTTGGCGGCGCACGCTTGCGCCCCGGCTTGTCCAGATAGTCCAAGTGAGGGATTCGGCGGGCGCCGCTGCGGTGCATGCTGTGCCTGGATCGGTTCAGGAGAGCACGGGATATGGAACACCAGCAACACTTTGACCCCAGGGATTTCCGCCAGGCGCTTGGCATGTTCGCCACTGGCGTCACCATCGTCACCACGCGAGGGGCCGATGGTGCGCCGGTGGGCGTGACGGCCAACAGCTTCAATTCGGTGTCGATCGACCCGCCGCTGGTGCTGTGGAGCCTGGCCAAGAACGCGCGCAGCCTGGACGCATTCAGCGGCAGCGACCACTGGAACGTGCACATCCTGGCGCACGAGCAGGAGGCTCTTTCCAACCTGTTCGCCCGAGCCGGCGAGGACAAGTTCGGCCAGCAGCAGCTGGAGCAGGGCGTGAGCGACGCGCCGCTGCTGCCCGGCTGCAGCGCGCGCTTTCAGTGCAAGACCATGTTCCAGTACGACGGGGGCGACCACACCATCTTCGTCGGCCAGGTGCTGTCCTACGACCGCACCCAGCGCCCGCCGCTGCTGTACGCCATGGGCCAGTACGCGCTGGCCTCGCGCAAGGCGCAGGCGGTGGCCACCGAGGCGCAGGCCGACACCTCGGCCAGCCTGTACTCCGAGAACCTGCTGGGCTATCTGCTCGGGCGCGCGCACTACCAGTTCCTGGCCGGCATCCGTCCGCTGCTCAACGAGCGCAGCCTGACCGACGCCGACTTCTTCGTGCTGTCGCTGCTCAGCGTGCAGGAGCCGCTGCCCGCGGCCGAGATTGCGCGCCACATCGCCTACACCGGCATCGACGTGGGCAGCGTGCTGCTGCAGCAGCTGTGCGACCGCGCGCTGCTGCGCAAGACCGACGCCCCGGCCTATGCGCTGACCGACGCCGGGCGCGACGCCATCCTTCACGTGGTGGCCGCGGCCAAGGCCGAGGAAGCCGACGTGCTCGAACGCATGGGCGAGAGCGAGGCGGCGCTGCTGCGCAACCTGCTCAAGCAGTTCGTGCGCGCCACCGACCCGGGCCTGCCCACGCTGTGGACCGCAGCCGCCGCCCAGTGAATGTTTTACGACCCCAGACAAGGAAACCCATGACGACGACCAGTCCCATTCCGCGCGGCAAGTTTGCCGACATCGCCCCGGTCGCGGGCAGCGCGCAGACCATCCACTACCACGAGCAGGGCGAGGGCGAGGTCGTCATCTTTCTGCACGGCGCGGGCGGCGGCGCCAGCGGCTACAGCAACTTCAAGGGCAACTACCCGGTATTCGCGCAGGCGGGCTACCGCTGCATCGTGCCCGACCTGCTGGGCTACGGCCTGTCGAGCAAGCCCGACATCGAGCAGTACGACCTGGACTTCTTCGTCGCCGGCGTCAAGGGCCTGGTCGACGCGCTGGGCCTGAAGAACGTCACGCTGCTGGGCAACTCGCTGGGCGGGGCGGTGGCGCTGGGCTACGCGCTGGCCTACCCGGATGAGGTCAAGCGCCTGATCCTGATGGCGCCGGGCGGCGTGGAAGACCTGGACACCTATCTGGCCATGCCCGGCATTGCCAACATGTTCAAGATCTACCAGTCGGGCAAGACCGGCGCCGAGGCCATGCGCGCGGTCATGACCATGCAGCTGTTCGACCCCAGCCTGCTCTCCGACGACATCATCAACGAGCGCGCGCCGATCGCCGAGACTCAGACGCAGGCGGCACGCTCCATCCTGAAAGTGCCCAACATGACCGAGCGCCTGCACGAGCTCAAGTGCCCGGTGTTCGGCTTCTGGGGCGTGAACGACCAGTTCAACCCCGCCAGCGGCACGATGAAGCTGATGGACAACTGCCCGCAGGCGCGCATGGTGCTGGTCAACCAGTGCGGCCACTGGGTGCAGGTCGAGCACCAGGCGATGTTCAACCGCTCGTGCATCGACTTTCTGAAGAATGGCTGACATGGACACCAACCTGACGGAGCGGCTGGGCGACGCCCTGTACGACGCGTTGCGCCAGCGGCGCACGCTGGCGCCGCTGAGCGACACGCATGAGTTGACGGTGGAAGATGCCTACCGCATCTCGCTGCGCTTTCTGGCGCGCCGCCAGCAGGACGGCGAGCGCGTGGTGGGCAAGAAGATCGGCGTGACCAGCCAGGCGGTGATGGACATGCTGGGCGTGCACCAGCCCGACTTCGGTTTTCTGACCGACGTGATGCACTACGAGGACGGCGCAACCGTGTCGCTGCGCAAGGCCGGGCTGATCCAGCCGCGCGCCGAGGGCGAGATCGCCTTCATGCTGAAAAGCGACCTGAAGGGCCCGGGCGTGACGCGCCAAGACGTCATGGCCGCGACCGAATGGGTCGCGCCGTGCTTCGAGATCGTCGACTCGCGCATCCAGGACTGGAAGATCAAGATCGAAGACACCGTGGCCGACAACGCGTCCTGCGGCATCTTCGTCGTCGGCCGCCAGCACACCGACCCGCGCAGCCTGGATCTGGCCGCCGCCGCGATGCAGATGACCAGGAACGGCCAGAGCGCCGGCAGTGGCCTGGGCAGCGCGGTGCAGGGCCACCCGGCCGAGGCAGTCGCCTGGCTGGCCAACACGCTGGGCGCGTTCGGCATCCCGTTCAAGGCCGGCGAGCTGATCCTGTCGGGATCGCTCGCGCCGCTGGTGCCCGCGCAGGCGGGCGACTATTTCCACATGGCGATCGAGGGGCTGGGTGAATGCTCCATCACCTTCGCCGACTGACAATTGAAAGGACATTCATGACCCGCAAAATCAAATGCGCCCTGATCGGCCCGGGCAACATTGGCACCGACCTGC
>PGEI01000101.1 GCA_002894305.1 Comamonadaceae bacterium CD01 | reverse complement strand
TGTCTGCGCTGCGCCTTCGCGTACCCGATTGATTGAAAAATGGAATGACTCGTGAAAGGACGGACATGACTACCAATCGCTGCCTGACCCTGATCGGCGCGCCCACCGACGTGGGCGCCAGCGTACTGGGCGCCAGCATGGGGCCGGACGCGCTGCGCATTGCCGGCATTGCCGGCGCGCTGCGCGGGCGCGGCCTGCAGGTGAGTGACCTGGGCAACCTGCCCGGCCCGGGCAACCCGCAGGCGCCGGCAAGCGGGGGCTGGCGCCATTTGCCGGAGGTGACCGCCTGGTGCCAGGCGGTGCATGTGGCTACGGCCGGGGTGCTGCAGGCGGGCGCGCTGCCGCTGTTGATGGGTGGCGACCACAGCCTGGCCATTGGCTCGATCAGCGCGGTGGCCGCGCACTGCCGCGCCAGCGGCCGGCGCCTGAAGGTGTTGTGGCTAGACGCGCACGCCGACGCCAACACGCCGGCGTCGTCGCCCAGCGGCAATTTGCACGGCATGCCGGTGGCCTGTCTGCTGGGGCAGGGGCCGCAGCAACTCGTTGAATTGGGCGGCGCGGCTCCGGTGCTGTCGGCGCGGCAGATCACGCAGATCGGCGTGCGCAGCGTCGACCCGCTGGAGAAGCAGTTCGTCAACCGCCAGGGCATCGTGGTGCACGACATGCGCGCCATCGACGAGCAGGGCATGCGCGCCGTGGTGCAGCAGGCGCTGGCGGACGTGGACGAGCACACCCACTTGCACGTGAGCTTCGACCTGGACTGCCTTGACCCGTCGGTCGCGCCGGGCGTGGGCACGCCGGTGCGCGGCGGGCCGACCTACCGCGAGATGCAGCTGTGCATGGAGATGCTGGCCGACAGCGGCGCGCTCGCTTCGCTCGACCTGGTCGAACTCAACCCGGCGCTGGACACGCGCAACCAGACGGCCGAGCTGGCCGTCGACCTGCTGGAGAGCCTGTTCGGCAAGTCCACGCTGGTGCGCCCGTGAAGCCGCGGGTGCGTGCGGGTTTGCCGTAGGGCGGCGCCCACGGCGGCGTTCCTATAATCCGCCAGCTTCTCTGGTGCCGTCGCCCGGGCCATGCGCTGCGGCGCGGGCGCCGTGCCAGATGGATTGCATCTCCCCACCCACAGGACAAGTGATGAACATCTTCAATATCGTGGCCACGGCCGCCGTGGCGCTGGCCGCCGCCGTCAGCGCACAGGCCCGCCCGTTGGCCGACATCGAAAAAAGCGGCACCATCATCCTGGCCTCCGAAGGCCAGTACGCGCCGTTCAACTATTTCGAGGGCAAGAAGCTGACCGGCTACGAGATCGAGGTGGGCGAGGCCGTCGCGAAGAAAATGGGCCTGAAGTACGAGTGGAAGACCGTCGGCTTCGATGCGCTGCTCACCGGCCTGGCGCAAGATCGCTGGGACCTGGTGATCGCCAGCCACGCGATCACCGAAGAACGCGCCAAGGCCGTCACTTTCACGCTGCCGCACTACTGCTCGGGCGGGCAGATCACGGCGCTCGATCCCAAGATCCGCACCGCCGCCGACCTGGCGGGCAAGGTGGTGGCGGTGCAGACCGGCACTACCTACCTGGACAGTGTCAAGAAGGTGCCCGGCGTCAAGGACGTGAAGAACTTCCCGACCGACGAGGCGGCGCGCAATGCGCTGTCGTCCAAGCGCGTCGACGCCTGGGTGACCGACCGCTTCGTCGCCAAGGATCTGATCAGGAAAGTGCCCCAGGCGGGGCTGAAGACCGGCGACATGCTGTTCGTCGAGCAGGTGGCTTCGGCGGTCTCCAAGGGCAACACCACGCTGGCCGACGCCTGGAACCAGGCGCTCAAGGCGCTGATTGCCGATGGCACGATCGCGGCGATCTCGCAAAAATACTTCGGCGAAGACGTCACCTGCAAGTAACCCCTACGGGGCCGCCGCGTGCTGCGGCGACCCCGCCGTTTGCCCATGTTCCCTGATCTCTGGCCCGCACGCTGGAGTCGCTCCCAGCGCAGCAACGCCACGCTGGTGGCGGCCCTGGTGCTGATGGCGCTTGCGCTGTCCCTGCTGGGCAAGCTCCTGTCGCTGTTCCCCGAGCCGATCGGCTCCAACGCCGCGCTGTTTGCCGACGGCGCGCTGACCACGCTCGGCCTCACGCTGGTCT
The DNA here is from genome assembly GCA_002894305.1 of Comamonadaceae bacterium CD01. GTDB lineage: Bacteria > Pseudomonadota > Gammaproteobacteria > Burkholderiales > Burkholderiaceae_C > Comamonas_C > Comamonas_C faecalis. The sequence continues at coordinate 10,247 of PGEI01000101.1, read as the reverse complement.
CGGGCACCGTCGGCCTCATCCTGGGCACCGCCGCCGCGCTGGCGCGCACCTCGCGCCGGGCGTGGCTGCGCTATGTCGCGCGCTTCTACATCTGGGCGATTCGCGGCACGCCGCTCTTGGTGCAGATCCTGTTCGTCTACTTTGCGCTGCCGGTGCTGGTGCCGGGGCTGAACCTGTCGGACTTCACCTCGGCCGTCGTCGCGCTGGGGCTGAACGTGGGCGCCTACAACGCCGAGGCGGTGCGCGCCGGTCTGCTGGCCGTGCCGCGCGGGCAGGGCGAGGCGGCGCGTGCGCTCGGCCTGTCGCGCCGGCATGTGTTTCTGGACGTGGTGTTCCCGCAAGCGTTCAAGATTGCGCTGCCGCCGCTGGTGAGCAATTTTGTTGCGCTGCTCAAGGACTCATCGCTGGCCTACGTGATCGGCGTCGTCGAGCTGACCAATGTGGGCAACCGCATCCAGTCGGCCACCTTCCAGCCGGTGGCAACGCTCACCACGGTGGCCATCACCTACCTGATCCTGACCACGCTGGTCACGCAGATCACCAACGCCATCGAGTACCGCTTCGACGTCGAGGGGCGCGCCCAATGAGCAGCAGCGAGCCGGCGCCCTACATCGTCTGCACCGACGTACGCAAGGCCTTTGGCAGCCATGAGGTGCTCAAGGGCGTGTCCACGCAGTTTCGCACCGGCGAGGTGACGGTCATCATCGGCGCCTCGGGCTCGGGCAAGAGCACGCTGCTGCGCGCCATCAACCGGCTGGAGCCGCACGACAGCGGCAGCATCACCATCGACGGTGTCGCGGTGGGCGACGACGCCGCCACGCTGCAGCGCCAGCGCAGCGAAGTGGGCATGGTGTTCCAGCAGTTCAACCTGTTCGGCCACCTGACGGTGCTCGACAACCTGACGCTGGCGCCGCGGCGCGTGCGCCGCACGCCGCGCTCGCAGGCGCGCGAGCAGGCCATGGCGCTGCTCGCGCGCGTGGGCATGCAGGATCATGCGCACAAATATCCCTGGCAACTCTCGGGCGGGCAGCAGCAGCGCGTAGCCATTGCGCGCGCGCTGGCCATGGCGCCCAAGGTCATTCTGTTCGACGAGCCCACCAGCGCGCTCGACCCCGAGATGGTGCAGGAGGTGCTGGACGTGATGCGAGAGCTGGCGCACGGCGGCATGACGATGATCGTCGTCACGCACGAAATGGGTTTTGCGCGCGAGGTGGCCGACCGCGTGATGTTCTTCGACCAGGGCTGCATCGCCCACGACGCACCTCCGGCCGAGTTCTTCGCCAACCCGGGCAGCGAGCGCATCCGTGCCTTCATCCGGCGCATGAGCGCCTGAGCCTTCCATGCGCAGAGAACACCAGGGCCTGCTGGCCCTTTTGATCGTGGTCGCCATCTGGGGCACCACCTTCCCGACGATGAAGCTGCTGTCGACGCAGCTCGACGCGCTGCAGATCATCGGCGCGCGCTTCGCGATTGCGCTGGTGGTGCTTTTGCCGCTGTGGCGCGGCATGCGCCGCGCCGAGCTGCGCTGGGGGCTGCTGCTGGGCGCGCTGCTGTTCATCGCGTTCTGGTTGCAGACCGAGGGGCTGGCGCGCACCAGCAGCAACCGCAATGCCTTCGTCACCGGGCTGAACGTGCTCGTCGTGCCGCTGCTGGCGATGGTGGTGCTGGGGCGGCGCTGCGGCGTGATGCTGTGGGGCGCCTGCGCGCTGGCGCTGGCCGGCATGGTGTTGATGTTCCACGAGGACGCGCCCTGGAACCTGGGCGATACGCTGACGCTGGCGAGCACCTTGTTCTATGCGGTCTACATCCTGCTGCTGGAGGAATGCGCGCGGCGCAACGCCGTCCGGCCGCTGCGCGCCGCGCGCCTGGCAGCCAGCCAGGCGCTGGTCATGTTCGCTGCGTCGGCGCTGCTGATCCTGCTGCGCCATGGCGGCCTGGGCGGCACGCTGGGCGCGCTGCGCGGGCTGGGGACGCACGAGCTCGTCTCGCTCGTCTACCTGGGCGTGCTGGCCAGCGTGCTCGTCGTGACGCTGCAGGCCTGGGGCCAGCAGCGCGTGGATGCGGTGCGCAGCGCCATCGTCTACGGGCTGGAGCCGGTGTGCGCGGCTGCCACCGCGTGGCTGTTGATTGGCGAGCGCCTGGGCGCCAGCGGCCTGGCCGGCGCGGCGCTGATCGTCATCGCGCTGGTCATCAGCCAGCTGCCGGCGCCACGCGTGCGCGCGCTCACCCGGGAGGCGGCGTGATCGGTACGTCGGCCACCTGGCGCGGCGCGCCGATGGGCGGGCCGCCCTGGCCGCGGGCGACGGCGGCAATGTCTTCCTCGCTGGGGTACAGGCCCGACAACCAGTAGTCGAACACCCGGCGCACGATGGGCGCGGCCGCGGCGGCGCCAAAGCCGGCGTTCTCGACGATGACGGCGACCGCGATGCGTGGCTCCTCGACCGGGGCGAACGCGGAAAACAGCGAATGGTCGCGCTGGTGCTCGGCCAGCAGCTTGGCGTCGTAGCGGGTGTTGCGTGCCCAGTTCACGGCCTGGGCCGTGCCGGTCTTGCCCGCCGAGGTGTAGGCCGCGCCGGCGAACACACGCCGGCCGGTGCCTGATTCGTTGACCGCCGCCAGCCCCGCGTGCACCACTTGCACGTTGGCGCTCTTGTAGCCCAGGTTCTCGCCCGGGGGCTGATCGATCGGCGTGATCGTGCCGCTGAGCTGGTCGCGCACTGCCTTGGCCAGGTGGGGGCGGTGGCGCGTGCCGCCGTTGGCCAGCACGCTCTCGGCCACGGCCAGCTGCAGCATGGTGAAGTTGTTGTAGCCCTGGCCGATGCCCAGCGAGACGGTCTCGCCCGGGAACCACTTCTTCATGTCGGCGCGCTTGTAGGCCTGCCGCTTCCAGGCCTGGCTGGGCAGCACGCCGCGCAGTTCGCCGCCCAGGTCGATGCCGGTGATCTGGCCAAAGCCCATCGGTGCCATGAAGTCGTGGATGGCGTCCACGCCCATCTCGACGGCCAGCGAATAGAAATAAGTATTGCTGGAGAACTGGATGGCTCGCACCATGTCCACGCCGCCCAGCCCGCCGGGGTGGCTGCGGAACGTCCGCCCGCCAAAGTTGTAATAGCCCGGGTCGTTGACCACCACCTTGGCGCCGCGCTTGTTCAGCTCCAGCGCGGCCAGCGCCATGAAGGGCTTGTAGGTCGATCCCGGCGGGTAGGTGCCGCGCAGCGCGCGGTTGAGAAGCGGCTTGTCGATCGACTCGTTGAGCGCCTGCCAGTTCTCCTGGTCGATGCCGTCGACGAACAGGTTGGGGTCGAACGTGGGCTTGGAGACCAGCGCCAGCACCTCGCCATTTCTCGGGTCGATGGCCACCAGCGCGCCGCGGCGCTCGCCGAACAGATCCTCGACCATCTTCTGCAGCTTGATGTCCAGCGACAGAATGACCGCGTTGCCCGGCGTTGCCGGGTGGTTCTCCAGCCGGCGCACCGCGCTGCCGCCGGCAGAGGTCTCCAGCAGCTCGAAGCCCGTCAGGCCATGCAGCGTGCGCTCGTAGCTCTGCTCCACGCCCAGCTTGCCGATGTCGTCGGTGCCGCGGTAGTTGGCCGCGTCGTCCGAATCCTCGATCTGCTCCTTCTCGCGCTGGTTGATGCGCCCGATGTAGCCGATGGCGTGGCTGGCCACCGCGCCCAGCGGGTAGCTTCGAAACAGGCGCGCGCGCACCTCCACGCCCGGAAAGCGCCAGCGCTGCGCGGCAAAGCGCGCCACCTCCTCGTCGCTCAGGCGCGTGCGGATCGGCAGCGAGTCGAAGCTGCGCGAGTCGCCGCGCAGCCGCTTGAAGCGGCGCCGGTCGCGCGCCTCGATGGTGACGATCTCGGCCAGCGCGTCGATGGTCGCCTCCACGTCGGGTACGCGCGACGGCGTGATCTCCAGCGTATAGGCCGAGAAGTTGGTCGCCAGCAGCACGCCGTTGCGGTCCAGGATCTGGCCGCGGTCGGGCACGATGGGGACGACGGCCGTGCGGTTGCTCTCGGCCTGCGCGGCCAGGCCGTCGTGGCGCAGCACCTGCAGCACGTACAGCCGCCAGCCCAGCAGCGCGAACGCCAGCAGCACGACGGCGGCGATGACGACCAGCCGCAGGCGAAAACGCCCGAGGTCTTGCTCGGTGTTGCGCAGTTCATTCATCGCCGCGCGCTCACAGGGGACGGTTGTCGTCCTGGTCGGGCGGGCGGCGCTGGGGCGCCAGCAGCACCCAGCCGACCAGCGGCCACAGCAGCGCCTGCAACACCGGCGCCGCCAGCAGCCACCAACCGGGCCACAGGCCTCCGCCGGCCAGGCGGATCAGCACCTGCAGCGCGTGCGCGCCGATGAACAGCGGCAGCAGCTGCAGCGCCTGCTGCCAGGCGCTGAACCACCACAGGCGCCGATGCGCCAGGCCCACGCCGAAGACCAGCAGGCAATAGGCCAGCGCGTGCTGGCCCAGCAGCGCGCCCTGGTGCACGTCGATGGCCAGGCCCATGACGAACGCCACGCCCAGGCCCACGCGTCGGGGCTGGTGCATGCTCCAGAACGCCAGCAGCAGCATGACCCAGTCGGGCATCCACACTACCGGCCCCAGCGGCAGCATGGCCAGTGCCAGTGCCAGTGCCAGGCTGGCGGTGATGAAGGCTGGGCTGGCCGGCAGCAGCAGCTGTTCGCTCGGCGCTTTCATCATGGCCGCGCTCGCTTGGGCTGCGGTCCGGGCGCGGGGCGCTCGGGCGTGTCCTGGCCCACAGGCGTGAGCACCATGACGTGGCGAGTGCCCAGCATCTGCGCCAGCGGCGCGCAGGCAATGCGCGCAAAAGCCGTGTCGGCGCGCCGCTGCACCTGGGTGATGCGCGCCACCGGCAGGCCTGGCGGGTAGACGCCGTCGACGCCGCTGGTTGTGAGCAGGTCACCCTCCTGTACGTCGGCGTTGACCGGGGTGTAGCGCAGCTCCATGCCCTGGGCGCTGCCCGGGTCGCCGTAGGCGATGCTGCGCACACCGGTGCGCAGATTGAGCACGGGAATGATCTGGTCATGGTCGGTCAGCAGCGTCACCTCGCTGAGCATGGGGTAGACGCGCGTGACCTGGCCGAGCACGCCAGAGGCGTCGAGCACCGGCGAGCCGGCCTCGATGCCCGCCACCAATCCTTTGTCGATGATGATGCGGCGCGTGTAGGGGTCGACGTTGTCGTACAGCACCTGCGCGGCCTGCGCCGGCGTGGGCAGGCGCTCGCGCAGCGCCAGCAGCTCGCGCAGCTGGGCGTTCTCGCGCAGCAGCTCGTCGGTCTCGCCGGCGCGCACCGCCATCAGCGCCATCTGGCGCCGCGCCGTGTCCAGCCCTTGTTGGGCGGATTCGAGCGACTGGAAGTAGTCGGCGCCGTGATCGGCAAAAACGACCGGCTGCAGCATCACCCACTGCAGCGGATACAGCACGGTGGCCACCGCCTGGCGGATCGGGCCGGTCAGGTGAAAGCGCGCGTCGGCCACCATCAGGAACAGCGCCAGCGCGCCGTACAGCGCCAGCTGCGCCAGCGGCGACGGGCCCTGGCGGAACATCGACGGCGCCCTGCGCTCCAGCGTTCCCAGGGGCATGCGCTCAACGTCCTGGCAGCATCAACCGCCCGGGGCGATCAGTCGTTGGTGAAGATGCCGACCTGGCGGTCCAGGCGGTCGAGCGCCATGCCGCAGCCGCGCACCACGCAGGTCAGCGGCTCCTCGGCCACCAGCACGGGCAGGCCGGTCTCCTCGGACAGCAGGCGGTCGAGGTCGCGGAGCAGCGCGCCGCCACCGGTCAGCATCATGCCGCGCTCGGCAATGTCGGCGCCCAGCTCGGGCGGCGTCTGCTCCAGCGCGTTCTTGACGGCGCTGACGATCTGGTTGAGCGGCTCGGTCAGCGCCTCCAGCACCTCGTTGGAGGAGATGGTGAAGCTGCGCGGCACGCCCTCGGAGAGGTTGCGCCCGCGCACCTCCATCTCCTTGACCTCGGAGCCGGGAAAGGCGCTGCCGATCTCCTTCTTGATCGCCTCGGCCGTCGGCTCGCCGATCAGCATGCCGTAGTTGCGCCGGATGTAGCTGATGATGGACTCGTCGAACTTGTCGCCGCCCACGCGCACGCTGCCCTTGTAGACCATGCCGCCCAGGCTGATCACGCCGACCTCGGTGGTGCCGCCGCCGATGTCCACGACCATCGAGCCCGAGGCTTCGGACACCGGCAGGCCGGCGCCGATGCCGGCGGCCATCGGCTCCTCGATCAGATATACGGCGGTGGCGCCGGCGGCCTCGGCCGCGTCCTTGATGGCGCGGCGCTCGACCTGGGTGGAGCCGCAGGGCACGCAGATGATGATGCGCGGGCTGGGCGTGAGCACGCTGCGTGGATGCACCATCTTGATGAACTGCTTGATCATCTGCTCGGTGATCACGAAGTCGGCGATCACGCCGTCCTTCATCGGGCGGATCGCCTCGATGTTGCCGGGCACCTTGCCCAGCATGGCCTTGGCTTCGCTGCCGACGGCCTGGATGACCTTCTTGCCGTGGGGGCCGCCCTCGTGGCGGATCGCGACGACCGACGGCTCGTCCAGCACAATGCCCTTGTCGCGGGCAAAAATCAGGGTATTGGCGGTGCCAAGGTCAATGGCCAGGTCGGTGGAAAAATACCGGCGGAATGCTCCGAACATTCAAAAATCCTCATGCGGCACGGCAAGCGCTTCGTCCTGCAGTCGCCGGATATCGATGGAAAAAAGGAGATTGGGGGGATTTTTTCGCACAATGACCGGCGTGATCGGGGCAATTGCGGCAAAGCCGGGATAATAACGCATCCCCTGTCAACCCCTTGTGCGGCGCCGGAGCGGATCCCTGGTAATTACATCCGGTTTCGGGCCGCCTTTGCTTCTCTTATGGCCCTCTCTGCCCAGGACATTGAACGCATCGCGCGCCTGTCGCGCCTGCGCTTCTCCCCCGAAGACGCCGAGCGCATGCGCTCGACGATCAACGACTTCTTTGCCATCGTCGAAAAAATGCAGGCCGTCGACACCACTGGCGTCGCGCCGCTGGCGCACCCGCTGGCAGCCGCCCAGCCGGTGCAACTGCGCCTGCGCGAGGACGTGGTGAGCGAACCCGACCGCCGCGACGACTACCTGGCCAACGCCCCGGCGGCCGAGCGTGGACTGTTCCTCGTGCCCCGGGTCATCGAATAAAGGACGCGGCGCATGACGAACGACACCGCATTGCACGATATGGGCGTGGCAGAGCTTGCCGCGCAGCTCAAGGACAAAAAAGTCAGCAGCGTCGAGGCTGCACGGCATTTCCTGGCGCGCGCGCGCCAGCACCAGGCGCTGGGCGCCTTTCTCTCGGTCGACGAGGACGCCACGCTGGCGCAGGCGCGCGCGCAGGATGCGCTGATCGCCGAGGGCAAGGGCGGGCCGCTGGCGGGCGTGCCGATTGCGCACAAGGACGTGTTCGTCACGCGCCAATGGCCGACGACGGCCAGCGCGCCGATGCTGGACGGCTACCGCTCGCCGTTCGACGCAACCATCGTCGACAACCTGGCGCAGGCCGGCTGCGTGACGTTGGGCAAGCTCAGCTGCGACGAATTCGCGATGGGTGGCGCCAACGAGCACGCCGGCATCGCGCCCGTGGGCTTTGATGCACCCCAGCCGGTGCGCAACCCCTGGGACGCCACGCGCGTGCCAGGCGGCTCCTCGGGCGGCTCGGCCGCGGCCGTTGCCGCGGGCCTGGCGCCTGCTGCCACCGGCAGCGATACCGGCGGCTCGATCCGCCAGCCATCCAGCCTGTGCGGTATCACCGGCATCAAGCCCACCTACGGGCGCGCCAGCCGCTACGGCATGATTGCCTACGCCTCCAGCCTGGATCAGGCCGGCGTGATGGCGCGCAGCGCGCGCGACTGCGCGTTGCTGCTGTCCAGCCTGTGCGGGCCCGACATCGACCGCGATTCCACCAGCGTGGACATGCCGCCCGAGGACTTTACGCGCCACCTGGGCGAGGGCGTCAAGGGGCTGCGCATCGGCGTGCCGCGCGAGTTCTTCGGCGAGGGCCTGCACGCCGACGTGCGCGCCGCCATCGAGGGCGCGCTCAAGGAGTTCGAGAAGCTGGGCGCGCGCCTGGTGCCCATCAGCCTGCCGCGCACCGACCTGGCCGTGCCGGTCTACTACGTCATCAGCCCGGCCGAGGCCAGCTCCAACCTGGCGCGGCTCGACGGCGTGCGCTACGGCCACCGCGCCAAAAACTACGCCGATCTGGTCGACATGTATACGCAAAGCCGCACCGAGGCCTTTGGCGAGGAGGTCAAGCGGCGCATCATGATCGGCACCTATGTGCTGTCCGAAGGCTATTACGACGCCTACTACCTGCAGGCGCAGCGCATCCGCCGCATGATCGCCGACGACCTGCAGGCCGCGTTCAAGGACTGCGACCTGATCGCCGGCCCGGCCGCGCCCAGCGTCGCCTGGCCCATCGGCAGCAAGACCGACCCGCTGGACACCTATCTGTCCGACATCTACACGCTGCCCGCGTCGCTGGCCGGCCTGCCCGGCATGAGCGTGCCGGCCGGCACCGGCGACGCCGGCCTGCCCGTGGGTCTGCAGCTGGTGGCCAACCACTTCCAGGAGGCGCGCCTGCTGGCGGCCGCGCACCAGCTGCAGCAGGCCACCGACTGGCACCTGCGCCGCCCCTCCCTGTAAGGCCTTTTCCATGACCACGAATCTCATCCAAGGCTACGAGGTCGTCATCGGCTTCGAAACCCACGCCCAGCTGGCGACCAACACCAAGATCTTCAGTCGCGCCAGCACCGCCTTTGGCGCCGAACCCAACACCCAGGCCTGCGCCGTCGACCTGGCGCTGCCCGGCACGCTGCCGGTGATGAACAAGAAGGCGGTGGAGTGCGCCATCCGCCTGGGCCTGGCGCTGGGCAGCCACATCGCGCCCGAGAGTGTTTTTGCGCGCAAGCACTACTTCTACCCCGACCTGCCGCACGGCTACCAGATCAGCCAGTTCGACAAGCCGGTGGTGCAGGGCGGAACCGTCTCGTTCTACCTGGGCGAGGAGAAGAAGACCGTGCGCCTGGTGCGCGCCCACCTGGAGGCCGACGCTGGCAAGTCGCTGCACGAGGACTTCATCGGCATGAGCGGCATCGACCTGAACCGCGCCGGCACCGCGCTGCTGGAGATCGTCACCGAGCCCGACATGCGCTCCAGCAACGAGGCCGTCGCCTACGCCAAGGCTCTGCACCAGGTCGTCACCTGGATCGGCATCTGCGACGGCAACATGCAGGAAGGGTCGTTCCGCTGCGACGCCAACGTCAGCGTGCGCCGGCCCGGCGCGCCGCTGGGCACGCGCCGCGAGATCAAGAACCTGAACTCGTTTCGCAACATGCAGCAGGCCATCGACTACGAGATCCGCTGGCAGATCGAGCAGATCGAGGACGGCATTGCCATCCAGCAGGCCACCGTGCTGTTCGACCCCGACACCGGCGAGACCCGCGCGATGCGCACCAAGGAGGACGCGGCCGACTACCGCTACTTCCCCGACCCCGACCTGCCGCCGCTGGTGATCGCACCGCAGTGGATCGACGACATCCGCGCCCAGATGCCCGAGCTGCCCCAGGCCATGGCGCAGCGCTTTGTCGTGCAATACGGCCTGCCCGAGTACGACGCCACCACGCTCACGCAAAGCCAGGCCATGGCCGCCTACTTCGAGGCCGCGGCCCAGGCCTGCGGCCAGCCCAAGCTGGCCAGCAACTGGGTCATGGGCGAGATTTCGCGCCGCCTGAACGCGGAAGAAATCGGCATGGAACAGGTCAAGGTCAGCGCCGGGCAACTGGGCACGCTGATCGCCCGCATCCACGGCAACGTCATCAGCAACAACGCCGCCCGGCAGGTGTTCGAGGCGCTGTGGAGCGGCGAGGGCGTCGACGTCGACGCCGTCATCGACGCCAAGGGCCTCAAGCAGATGAATGACACCGGCGCGCTGGAGAAGATCATCGACGAGGTGATTGCCGCCAACCCCGCCAACGTCGAGCAGTACCGCGCCGGCAAGGACAAGGCCTTCAACGCGCTGGTCGGCCAGGTGATGAAGGCGTCCAAGGGCAAGGCCAACCCGCAGCAGGTCAATGCACTCTTGAAGGCGCGGCTGAATTGACGGCTGACCTGATGGACGATACGACAAGGGCTCCCACGGGAGCAATGCCGCTCAGTTAAGCCTGAGCGGCATTTTTCTTGATGGGG
>PGEI01000100.1 GCA_002894305.1 Comamonadaceae bacterium CD01 | reverse complement strand
AAAACACCGCCACTCTTCGTTGCAAATACTCGCCATAGCCCGCGCTATGGCTGCGTTTTGCGCCTCGATTGGCAGCGTTTTGGCACGCCTTTCGGGCATGGCCGATTTCCTCTCACCCTCTGAGAATGAAATCAGCCACCCACCCAGGCGGGCAGCTCGCTCATGTGGCGCAGCACCCGCACGGCGCCGGCGGCCAGCAGCGCCTCGGCGGGGGCATGGCCGGTGGGCTGCTCGGGGCTGAATCCCAGCACCGTGGCGCCAGCAGCCACGCCGGCAGTCACGCCCGTCACCGTGTCTTCAACGACCAGGCAGCGTGCCGGCGCCACGCCCACGGCGGCCGCGGCGGCCAGGTAGACGTCGGGCGCGGGCTTGGTGGCCGGCAGGTCGTGACCGCTGAAGACGCGCGCTCCAAAGTACGGCGCCATGCCGGCCATCTCCAACTGCATCACCACCTTGGCCCGATCGGCGCCCGAGGCGCAGGCAATGCGCCCATCCAGACGCGCATGCACGGCGCGCACGGCGCCAAGCGCGCCGTCTATGGCCTGCAGCTCGCGGCGCAGGCGGGCGTCGCGGCGGGCGTAGAACTGCGCCAGCCATTCCTCGGTGAACGGGCGGCCGGTCTCGCGCGCGATGCGCGCGGCCTCGCTGCGCACCGTCTTGCCGATGAAGATACGCATGCACTCGGCGCGGGGCAGCGCCCAGCCGGCCTCGTTGAGCATCTCGCACAGCACGCCGTTGGTAATCGGTTCGCTGTCGACGAGCACGCCGTCGCAGTCAAACAAAATCGCGTCAAAAGTCATGGTTTGCCGTCCATCGATGGGCGGGTGGTTCGGTCGCTGAGCGACGCGTCGCAGTCGGGGCCGTAGAGCACCCACTGGTCGCGCCCGCGCTGCTTGGCCTGGTAGAGCGCGGCGTCTGCCTGGCGCAGCAGCTCCAGGCAGTCCTCGCCCGGCACCCACGACGGGCCGAGCCCGGCCACGGGCCGCCCGCGCAGCACAAAGCACAGCTGCTGCACGTCGACGCTGGTCACGCCCACGCTGATGCTGACCCGTCGCTGGGCGTTGCCGGCGCCCGCATGCGCCAGATCCAGCGCACGCACCGCCAGCAACAGGCGCTGTGCGACCGCGCAGGCCTGGGCGGCATCGGCGCCGGGCAGCAGCACGGCGAATTCCTCGCCGCCATAGCGCGCCACCAGGTCGCCCGAACGCGCCACGCAGCCAGCCAGCGCGCCGGCCACGGCCTGCAGGCACTGGTCGCCGGCCAGGTGGCCGTAGTGATCGTTGAAGGCCTTGAACGCGTCGATGTCGACCATCAGCAGCGCCAGCGTGGTGCCGCCGCGCTGCGCGCGCGCCCATTCGCGGGCAATGGCCTCGTCCAGCGCCATGCGGTTGGCCACCTGGGTAAGCGCATCGGTGCGCACGCGTGTTTCCAGCTGCTGACGGTAAGCCTGCAACTCGGCCTCGTCGCGCTTGCGCTCGGTGATGTCCTGCACCGTGCCCATCATCGCGACGCCCGCGCCGGCGCCGTCCTCGGGAAACTCGCACCACGCCTCGACCCAGCGCTGCGCGCCGTCGCTGGCGCGGCGGATGCGGTACTGCAGCCGCAGGGGCTTGAGCCCTTTCAACGTCTGTTCGTGCTCCTGCAGAATGTGCTCGCGCTCCTGCGGCTCCAGCACGGCGATCCACTGCTTCAGGCTGACGGACTGTTGCGGTGCAAACCCGAAGATATCCGCGCTCATGCGCGACAGCTGGTAGCAGCGGCGCTTGCGGTCGTACAGAAAGTAGCCGATGGACGCCGCCTTTTGCGCCGCCTCCAGCCAGTGCATCTGCTGCTGCAGCGTCTGCTTGAGCATGCGCTCGCGCTGCCAGGCGCGCCACTGCCAGACGACGAACAGGCCGCCCAGCGCGATCACGGCCAGGCTGGCCAGCAACCCCAGCGCCAGCCACTGGCGCCAGCGCGCGTCGCTGAAGGCCTCTGCGGTGTCTATCTTGGAGATCAAAAGCCAGTCGCTGCCCGGCACCGCGCCGGCCGTGGCCAGCACGTCGTGCCCGCGGTAATCGCGCCCATACAGCGTGCCGCGCCCGCCGGCGACGGCCAGCGCCACCGTGGTGTCGTTCTCTTCGGCTCCATCGCCCCCGTCCTGCAGCGCCAGGCGCAGGGAGAGCGGCGCGTCGCTGCGGTGGCGCAGCGGGCTGAGCACGGTGACCGCGTCGCGGCCTCGGCGCACCAGCAGCGACTCGGCGCTGCGGCTGTTGTTGGGCCAGGTCTGCAGCAGCGGGTACAGCGTGCTGCGCGCGTCGACCATCAGCCACAGCGCGCCCAGCGGCTGCTCGCCGTCGAACAGCGGCGCGATGACGCTGAAAAACGTCGTGCTCTGCCCCTGCACCTGCTGCAGCCCCAGCTCCTGCGGCAGCGCGGTGCTCAGCGCCTCGGCCAGTGCTGCAAGGTCGCCGGCCTGCAGCGCCGGCATGTCCTGCTGCGGCGCCGCCAGCAGCACCCGGCCCTGCGGGTCGACCAGCGCCACCTTGCTGTACTGCAAATGCTCGACCAGCGAGCGCAGGCGCTGCGCAATCTGTTCCTGCAGCTCCTGTGGCCCCCGCCCTGCCTGCGGCGGGCGCAGCCACTGGGCGACGGTATGCGCCAGCAGCGCATCGTCGGTCAGCGCCTGAGCATCGCCCAGGCGGCGGCTGCGCCAATCGGCAATGCCGTGGATCTGCAGCTGGTTGATCGCGTTCAGGCTGGCTTCGATCTGGTGGCGGTAGTGCTGCTCGCGCTGCTGCGTGAACCACCACAGCAGTGTGCCGACCACGGCCAGCAGCAGACCCAGCGCCACGGGCGTGAACCACCAGCGCCGGGGCACTGCGACGGGTATGCGGATTTCGGTCGTGCTGGGCATGTGAACTTGTATCAAAGCATTTCCGTTACTATCGCACAACCGCGCTCCAGCCCCTCGCCATGCCCGCACACCCGGACCGATTCGCCCACGCACCGTCACGCCGCGACTGCCTGCGCCAGGCCGCGGCGCTGTCGTTTGCGGCGTTGCCCGGCATGGCGGGCGCGGCCGGGCGCAACGCCGTGGTGCTGAGCCTGTCGCTGGCACCCGACAGCCTCGATCCGACCATGGCGGCCGCATCAGCGGTGGGCGAGGTGAGCCACTACAACATTTTCGAGGGCCTGACGCGCATCGAGGAAGACGGCCAGGTGGCGCCGCTGCTGGCGCGTAGCTGGAGCCTGTCGCCCGACCAGCGCAGCTGGCGCTTCGACCTGCGCCGCGGCGTGCGCTTTCACGACGGCAAGCCGTTGACCGCGCAGGTGGTGCGCGCCAGTTTCGAGCGTTGTGCAGCACCGGGCTCGACCAACAAGGCGCGCCGTGCGGTGTTCGACAACATCGCCACCATCGCCACGCCCGACGAACACACGGTGGTGTTGACGCTCCACCATCGCGATCCCGACCTGCCGTTTCGCCTGGGCGAGGCAACGGCCTGCATCCTCCACCCCGACAGCGCCGCGCACGCCGCGACGCGCCCGGTGGGCACCGGCCCCTACCGGCTGGCGCAATGGAGCGCGCTGGGCGGCGTGGTGCTGACACGCACCGGCAGCTGGCACCCGGCGCAGCACGCACCGCTGGCGCAGGCGACGTTTCGCTTCATTGCCGACCCGGCCGAGCAGGAGGCGGCGCTGGCCGCCGGAGAGGTCGACCTGCTGTTCCAGTTCGCCACCCGCGTGGTGCGCCGCTTTCAGGACGATCGCCACTACCAGGTGCTGATCGGCCATTCCTGCGGCAAGGGCATGCTGGCGCTCAACCACCGGCGCGCGCCGCTCAATGACGTGCGGGTGCGCCAGGCGATCACCCACGCCATCGACCGCGAGGGCTTCATCCGCGAGGTGCTGGACGGGCGCGGCAGCGCCATTGGCAGCCACTTTGCGCCGACCGACCCCGGCTTTCTGCACCTGGACAGCCTGCTGCCCTATGACCCGGCGCGTGCTCGCGCGCTGCTGCGCGAGGCAGGCGTGCGCACGCCGCTGCGGCTGAACCTGGCCCTGCCGCCCGCGCCCTATGCGCTGAGCGGCGGCGACCGCCTGGCAGCCAATCTGGCCGACGTGGGCATCGACGCGCCGCTGCAGCGCCTGGACTGGAAGACCTGGCTGGACGGGCCGTTCAAGGGCGACTTCGACATGACGCTGATCAACCACGTCGAGCCGCTGGACTACCGCATCTACACCGACCCCAGCTACTACTTCGGCGTCGACGACCCGGTGTTTCGCTCCCTGGTGCAGCAGCACGACCGCACGCCCAGCCCGCGCGAGCGCCAACGGCTGTGGGCGCAGATGCAGCGCCGCCTGGCCGAGACCGCCGCCAACGCCTGGATCTTCACGCCGCAGATCGGCACCGTGGTGCGCAAGGGGCTACGCGGCGTGTGGATGAACTACCCCATCTTCGCCCACGACATTGGCGCGATGTCGTGGGAATGACGCCGGCTCACGCCACGTCGCCGTCGACGTAATACCAGCGTCCCTGCTCCTGCACAAAGCGGCTGCGCTCACGCATGCGCTGGCCGCGCCCCGAAGCGTCGCGCCATCGGGCGGTGAACTCCACCTCGGCGGTCTGCTCGCCAGTGCCGCGCGCGTCATGCACCTGCAGGCCCAGCCAGCGTGCTCCGGCGGCATTGGCGTCCATCGTCGGCGGGCGGGTGCGCGCATGCCAGGTGGCCTGCAGATACGCAGCGTCGCCGAGCACATAGGCGCTGTAACGCGAGCGCATCAGGCTTTCGGCGTCGGGCGCGGGGCAATCCGCGTGGCCGATGTAGCGGCCGCAGCAGGCGGCAAAGACCAGCGGCCGACCGCGCCCGTCCAGCCGGCCACAGGGGCATGGCCTGCCACCCGGGGCTGGTGCTGCGACCATCAGCCGGCCCCGAACACCTTGCGCAAAATGTCGCTGCCGGTGCCAACCGGATCCTGGCGGATTTTCTTTTCCTCCTGGCCGATCACCAGGTACAGGCCGTCCAGCGTCTTGCCGGTGACGTATTGCGCCAGGTTGGCGTCTTCCGTTTTGAGCAGGCCGAACGCCGCGGCCTTGCCCGCCAGCTGGTCGTACTGCTGGGTCAGGCCCAGCTTGCTGGTGGTCTGAGTGACGATGGGCAGAAAGCGCTCGGACAGCGGGCTGCGCGTCTTGTTGGCGAAAAAGTCGGTCACGCTGGTGTCGCCGCCGGTAAGAATACCCTTGGCGTCGGTCACGGTCATCGACTGCACCGCATCGACCAGCACCTGCTTGCCGGCGGGCACGGCCTGCTCGGCGGCGTGGTTCATCGTCGCCTCCAGCTCGTCGATGCGCTTGCCCTGGCCAAACTTGCGCAGCAGCTTGGCCGCTTCGTCGAGCTGGCCGGGCAGGCCGATGTGCACCAGCGGGTTGCCCAGAAAGCCGTTGTCGCGGCCCAGCAGGTCGACGGCTACTTCGGCGCCCCGCTTGAGTGCGGCCTTCACGCCGCTGGCGGCGTCGGCATTGGAAATCCCGGCCAGCGACAGGGCCTGCGCCTGGCGCCAGGCCAGCAGCGGCAGCAGGCCCAGGGTGGCCAGATGAAGTCGTCGGCGTTGCAGCATGTGCGTCCTCCTGAAATTTGCAGGCCGTCAGCTTACGCCAGCGCCCGCCCGATGATGATTTTCTGCACGTCGCTCGTGCCCTCGTAGATCTGGCAGACGCGCACGTCGCGGTAGATGCGCTCGACGGGGAAGTCGCTGACCACGCCGTAGCCGCCCAGCGTCTGGATGGCGGCCGAGCACACGCGCTCAGCCATCTCGCTGGCGAACAGCTTGGCCATCGCGGCCTCCTTCAGGCAGGGCTGGCCCGCGTCGCGCAGGATGGCAGCGTGCCAGATGAGCTGGCGCGCCGCCTCGATCTGCGTGGCGCAGTCGGCCAGGCGGTGGCCCACGGCCTGGTGGTTGAAGATGGGCACGCCAAAGCTCTCGCGCTCCTTGCTGTATTGCAGCGCGCAGTCGAACGCGGCGCGCGCCATGCCCACGCTTTGCGCGGCAATGCCGATACGCCCGCCCTCCAGCGCCGACAACGCGATGCGGTAGCCCTCGCCCTCTTGCCCGATCAGGTTCTCTGCCGGGATGCGGCAGTTGTCGAAGTTGATCTGCGCCGTGTCGCTGCTGTGCTGGCCCAGCTTGTCTTCGAGCCGTGCGACGACGTAGCCGGGCGTGTCGGTCGGCACGATGAAGGCGCTGATGCCCTTCTTGCCCGCGGCCTTGTCGGTCACCGCGATGACGATGGCCACCTGCCCGTTCTTGCCGCTGGTGATGAACTGCTTGACGCCGTTGATCACGTAATCGTCGCCATCGCGGGCCGCCGTGGTGCGCAGCGCCGACGCGTCCGAGCCGACGTGCGGCTCGGTCAGGCAGAACGCGCCCAGCATGGCTCCGCTGGCCAGCGGCGCCAGCCAGCGCTGCTTTTGCGCCTCGTTGCCGTAGCGCATCAAAATGGCATTGACCGGACAGTTGGTAACGCTGATCGCCGTACTGGTGCCGCCGTCGCCAGCGGCGATTTCTTCGAGCACCAGCGCCAGGGTGAGGTAGTCGAGCCCGGCGCCGCCATAGGCCTCGGGCACGCAAATGCCGTAGGCGCCCAGCTGCGCCAGGCCCTGGTGCACCTCGCGCGGAAAGTGGTGTTCCTTGTCCCAGCGCGCGGCGTGCGGCGCTATTTGCTCGCGCACGAAGTCGCGCACCGCGTCGCGGATCATCTGCTGGTCTTGGCTCAGAAGCATGGCTTGCCTTTACGTGTGCGCCGCCAGCGCGCCGCCTGGGGCGTGCTGGCGGCCAGGGTTGCAGGAATTACAGCAGTTCGATGGCCATGGCCGTCGCCTCGCCGCCGCCGATGCACAGCGTGGCCAGGCCCTTCTTCTTGCCCTGCTGGCGCAACGCGTAGATCAGCGTGACCAGGATGCGCGCGCCGCTGGCGCCGATGGGGTGACCCAGCGCGCAGGCGCCGCCGTGCACGTTGACCTTGTCGTGTGGCACCTTGAGGTCATGCATCAACGCCATCGGAACGACGGCGAAAGCCTCGTTGATCTCCCACAAGTCGACGTCCGCGACCTGCCAACCGGCCTTTTTCAGCACCTTCTCGGTCGCGCCGATGGGCGCCGTGGTGAACCAGTCGGGCTCCTGCGCGTGCGTGGCGTGGGCGACGATGCGCGCCAGCGGCGTGCAGCCCAGCTCCTTCGCGGTGGACTGGCGCATCAGCACCAGCGCCGCGGCGCCGTCGTTGATGCTGGAGCTGGCGGCGGCGGTGATGGTGCCGTCCTTCTTGAACGCGGGCTTGAGCGTGGGGATCTTGTCCAGGCGGATCTTCAGCGGGCCTTCGTCCTGGTCGACGGTGACCTCGCCCTTGCGGGTCTGGAAGCTGACCGGCGTGATCTCGTCCTTGAACGCGCCGCTCTGGATGGCCTGCTGCGCGCGCTGCACGCTGGCGATCGCGAACTGGTCCTGCTGCTCGCGCGTGAACCGGTATTTGGCCGCGCAGTCCTCGCCAAAAGTGCCCATGGAGCGGCCTGCCTCGTAGGCGTCCTCCAGCCCGTCGAGCATCATGTGGTCGAAGATTTTGTCGTGGCCCATGCGGTAGCCGCCGCGGCCCTTCTTGAGCAGGTAGGGCGCGGCGGTCATGTTCTCCATGCCACCGCTGACCATCACGTCGCGGCTGCCGGCCACCAGCTGGTCGTGCGCCAGGATGGTTGCCTCCATGCCCGCGCCGCACATCTTGGACAGCGTCACCGCGCCGGTGCTGCGCGGCAGCCCGCCCTTGAAGCCCGCCTGGCGCGCCGGCGCCTGGCCCTGGCCGGCCATCAGGCAGTTGCCGAACAGCACTTCGTCGACCTTCTCGGGCGCAACGCCAGCGCGCGCAACCGCCGCCTTGATGGCGGCGCCGCCCAGGTCGTGCGCGGCCAGCTCGCTGAACGCGCCCTGGAACGCACCCATGGGGGTGCGCGCGGCGCCGACGATGACGATGGGGTCGTTGTTGTGGATCGTGCTCATTTCAATCTCCTGTATCAGTGGGAAAAGCGGCACCGGCGGCAAAGCGCCGCTGGCTGTCGTAGGGAAAGACGTCGTACCAATGGCCGGCCTGGATGCGCTCCTTGTGCGACTGCCAGAACGTCACGTCCAGCAGGTCGGCATGGTGGCGCATGAAGGCCTCGCGCACCGCCGGGTGGCCCAGCAGGAACGGCGCAAAGGTCTCGGGAAACACGTCGCGCGGCCCGACCGGGTACCAGACCTCGCTGCTGAATTCATCCTCTTCGTTGCGCGCCGGCGGCACGCTGCGGAACTGGCAGTCGGTCAGATATTCGATTTCGTCGTAGTCGTAGAACACCACCCGGCCATAGCGCGAGAGGCCGAAGTTCTTCCACAGCATATCGCCTGGAAAGATATTGGCCGCGACCAAATCCTTGATCGCATTGCCGTATTCGACCACGGTGCGCTCCAGCGCCCGCTGCACCGCCGGGCGCTCCAGGCCGGCGTCCAGGCATTCCTGCAGGTGGATGTTCAGCGGCAGCATGCGCTGCTCGATGTAGAGATGGCGGATCACGACCTCCTGGCGGCCGTCGGCGTCGGGCTCGGTCAGCTCCAGCTGGCTGGGCGCGTGCTGACGGATCTCGTCCAGCAGCGCATCGGAGAAGCGCTCGCGCGGGAACGCCACCTGGCTGTATTCCAGCGTGTCGGCCATGCGCCCGACGCGGTCGTGCTGCTTGACCAGCTGGTACTTGGCCTTGACCTGCTCGCGCGTGATGTCCTTGGGCGCCGGAAAACGATCCTTGATCAGCTTGAACACATAGGGGAAGCTCGGCAGGTCGAACACCAGCATGACCATGCCCTTGATGCCCGGCGCGACGCGCAACTGGTCGCTGCTGTGGCGCAGGTGGTGCAGGAAGTCGCGGTAGAACAGCGTCTTGCCCTGCTTGGCCAGGCCCAACGCTGTGTACAGCTCCCAGCGCGGCTTGCGCGGCATCAGCCGGTGCAGAAACTGCACATAGGCGCTGGGCACCTCCATGTCGACCATGCAGTAGGCGCGCGAGAAGCTGAACAGCTGCTGCAGGTCGGACTCGCCGAACAGCGCCGCGTCGATGAACAGCCTGCCGTCGTCGCCATGCAGCAGCGGCAGCGCCATCGGCAGCTGCTGCTCACCATTGATCAGCCGCCCGATCACATAAGCGCCCTTGTTGCGAAAGAACAGGCTGCTGAGCACCTGGAACTGGAGATTGCTGCGCCATTTGGCGCCGCCCAGCTGCGCGGCCAGCGCCTGCGCCACCCAGCCCACATCGCGCGCCAGATCCTGAAAGTCGCAATGCAGCGCCATGTCCAGCACGATGCGTTCAAGCGTCACGGCCAGGCCATCCGGCGTGGGGTAGTAGACGCGGAACGTGGGCCGGACGGCGGGGTCGTCGCTCTCCAGGTATTCGGTGCTGACCGCCGGGCGCACGAAGAGAAAATCGTTGCGGTAGTGGGTGCGGTGCAGCAACCGCGTCGTCACCGAGTTGAAGAAGGTCTCGGCCAGCTCGGGCTGCAGGTGGTTGACCAGCAGGCCGATGTAGTGCAGCTTGACCTGGTGCCACACCGGCATGGGCAGGCCGGCCGCGCCGAACTCCTTGTCCAGGCGGCGCACGCATTCCTTGACGCGCAGGTCGTAGAAGGCAATGCGCTCGCGCTGCGCGCGCTGCTGGCCGTGCCAGTCCGCCGTCTCGAAACGATGTTTGGCGCGTGCCGATTCGGCATGGAACAGCCGGTAATGGCGGTTGAAGCCATCGCGCATGGCCTGGGCGATCTGCCAGGCCTGGGGGGCATCGAGCTGCTGCGGGAACATGGCGCCACCTTGCCGAACCGTCACCGCGCAACCCTCGCGCCAATCAGTCGCGCTGGCGCGACCCGACCTGCTCGATCGCCTGCTGGTGCACGTCGAACAGCCCGCCCGAGCCAGGCAGCGTCATCTCCAGGTCGGTGATCAGGCCATTGCTCAGGCGGTAGCACCAGCCATGCAGCGTGACCTTCTGGCCACGCGCCCAGGCGTCTTGCATCACGGTACTTTGCGCCACATTCATGACCTGGTGGATCACGTTGAGCTCACACAGCACGTCGTGGCGGTGCTGCACCGGCGTGTTTTTGATCAGCATGTAGTGCTTTTCGCGCACGTCCTTCACATGGCGGATCCAGTTGTCCGACAGGCCCACACGCATCTCTTCGAGCGCGGCCAACACACCGCCGCAGCCATAGTGGCCAACGACCATCAGGTGTTCGACCTTGAGTTGGTCGATCGCGTACTGGATGGTGGACAGACAATTGAGGTCGCTGGGAACGACGACGTTGGCAATATTGCGGTGCACGAACACCTCGCCCGGCTCCAGCCCGCTGATCTGATTGGCTGGCACGCGGCTGTCGGAGCAGCCAATCCACATGTATTTAGGGTTTTGCTGCTCCGTGAGCTTGGTGAAAAAACCGGGGCGCTCGCGCTCCATGCTTTTTGCCCATTCCTTGTTGTTCTCGAAAAGCTTGGCGATTGAATCTGTCGGCATGGTCTTCCTTTGCTGGTAAGTTGGGCAGGAGCGCCATTGCCCCCGTCCGGGGCGCTAGTGCACCCCTGAATCGGTTGGATGGGCTGCCGCACCGCGCCACGCACCGGCCAGCAGCTCGCTGCGTCAGCAGGTCTCGGCAAACAGCTCGCGGCCGATCAGCATGCGCCTGATCTCGCTGGTGCCGGCGCCGATCTCGTACAGCTTGGCGTCACGCCACAGGCGGCCCAACGGGTATTCGTTGATGTAGCCGTTGCCACCAAAGATCTGCACGCCCTCACCCGCCATCCAGGTGGCTTTCTCGGCGCACCACAGAATCACGCTGGCGCAATCCTTGCGCACTTGACGCACATGGTCGCTGCCCAGCGTGTCCAGGTTCTTGGCCACCGTGTAGGCGAAGCTGCGCGCTGCCTGCAGCACGGTATACATGTCGGCCACCTTGCCCTGGATGAGCTGGAACTCGCCAATGCTCTGGCCAAACTGCTTGCGGTCGTGGATATAGGGCACGACGTTGTCCATTACCGCCTGCATGATGCCGAGTGGCCCGCCGGTGAGCACTGCGCGCTCATAGTCCAGCCCGCTCATCAGCACCTTGGCGCCGCCATTGACCTGGCCCAGCACGTTCTCCAGCGGCACCTCGACGTTCTCGAACACCAGCTCGCCCGTGTGGCTGCCGCGCATGCCCAGCTTGTCGAGCTTTTGTGCGACCGAGAAACCCTTCATGCCCTTCTCGATCAGGAAGGCCGTCACGCCGCGAGCGCCCAGCTCGGGCTCGCTCTTGGCATAGACCACCAGCGTGTCGGCATCCGGCCCGTTGGTAATCCACATCTTGGTGCCATTGAGCAGGTAGTAGCCGCCCTTGTCCTCGGCGCGCAACTTCATGCTGATCACATCCGAACCCGCACCCGGCTCACTCATCGCCAGCGCACCTACATGCTCACCGCTGATCAGCTTGGGCAGGTACTTGGCCTTCTGCGCTGCGCTGCCGTTGCGGTTTATCTGGTTCACGCACAGATTGCTGTGTGCCCCATAGGACAGGCCCACCGAAGCGCTGGCGCGCGAGATTTCCTCCATTGCAACCATATGGGCCAAATAGCCCATGTCAGCACCGCCGTACTGCTCGGACACCGTGATGCCCAGCACCCCCAGATCACCAAGCTTGCGCCACACATCCATCGGGAACTGATCGTCGCGATCGATCTCGGCCGCCCGCGGCGCAATTTCCGCCTGGGCGAACTCGCGTACCGCGTCGCGCAGCGCGTCAATGTCTTCACCCAACTGAAAGTTCAGGCCTGGCAAGGACGTGGAAGAGCTCATGGAATGTCTCCTGGTGAAAAGTAGGCGAAAGCCGATTGATTACGTTTACGTAAACGTCAATTATCCATGACTTTGCGCATTCCGTGCTTCCATCTGCGCCAACAATTGCCGCGCCTCATGTTCATGTGCCAGCACCTCGTCCAGGTTGGCCTGCAGATCGAGCATCTGCGACTCCAACTGATGGCGGTGCGCACCCAGCACCTGCAAGAACTTGTGCAACTGCACGCCGGTGTCGCGCGGGCTGTCGTACAGATCAATGATTTCCTTGGCTTCGGTCAACGACAACCCCAGGCGCTTGGCGCGCAAGGTCAGGCGCAGTCGTGTTCGATCACGTGCGCTGTACACACGGCTGCGCCCACCCGCCCCGGTACGCGCCGGCGTCAGCAGACCCATGTCTTCATAGAAGCGAATGGCGCGAGTGGTGAGATCGAATTCCCTGGCCAGATCGCCAATGGTATAGGTATGTGCCATCTGGTCGCCTCCTGATCGCCGATGCGTATGACGTTCACGTAAACGTCAATCGTATCGCAAGCAGAGGGAATATTTAAATCCCCAAACGCCGAACCCCCAGCACGCTTTGCGTACTGGGGGTTGGTCTAATAAGAGC